>JBIJDQ010000233.1:0-4484 GCA_044344025.1 Rhodoferax sp. | reverse complement strand
TTGCCAGGCTTGGGCAATACAAATGGCATCTGCGTCGATGAAATCCAGCGCCTGGCATGCCGCGATAACGGCCAGACGGACAGTTTCAGTGTGGGTTAAAGCCTGGTCGGTGGCAGTTTGTGACAAAGTTGTCCCGCAGAGCGACAAGCGTTGCAGGGCATCGGGTTGCAGGGCCAGCTGCAAATGATGTCGCATGATTTCTTGCGCCAGGGCGCAGCGGTGTCTGGTTTGGGGCATGGCTTCTTGCGCGTGTGTTTGGTCGTTGTGGTGGAAAGCAGTTGCGTCTCAGGCCTGATGCCAGAACGGGGTGCCCAATAGCGGTGTGCTGGGTTGGGCGCTGTGGTGCTCGGGCATGACGCCCGCCAGAAATGCCGCGCGCCCGGCCTGGGTCGCATGGGCAAACGCGCCGGCCATACGCACTGGGTCTTGGGCCAGGGCAACAGCCGTGTTGAGCAGCACACCGTCAAAGCCCCATTCCATCACCTGGCAGGCGTGTGACGGCAAGCCCAGCCCCGCATCGACAAGCATCGGCACGTTCAGGCGCTCACGCAGGGTGCGCAAGGCATACGGGTTGATGGGGCCTTTGCCGGTGCCGATGGGTGCCGCCCACGGCATGATGGCCTGGCAGCCCACATCGACCAGGCGTTGGCACAATACCAGGTCTTCGGTGCAGTAGGGCAGCACTTTAAAGCCGTCCTTGATCAGACGGCTGGCGGCATCGACCAGGTTCAGGGTGTCGGGTTGCAGGGTGTAGTCGTCGCCGATCAGTTCAAGCTTGAGCCAGGGCGTGCCAAACACTTCACGCGCCATGTGCGCGGTGGTGATGACCTCGGCCACGCTGTGACAACCTGCAGTGTTGGGCAGCACTGGCACGTGCAAATCATTGAGCATGGCCCAAAAGGCGTTGGGGGTGGCATTGGCCTGAGTTAGGTTTTGCCGTCGTAATGAGGCCGTCAGCATGGCGGGTTGCGCCAGTTCGACCGCAGCCTGCAACACGCTGGGCGATGGATAACGCGAGGTGCCCAGCAACATGCGGCTGCTGAAGGCCTGGCCGTAAAGCACCAGAGTGTCTTCGGTGGTTGATGGCCTTGCACCGAGGGCTGTTGGGTAGGTTGTGGGTGTGTTCATGGGTCTAAAAAATCAGCCGCCAGTGACCGGAGCGATTAGGTCGATGCGGTCGGCCTCATGCAGTGGGGTCTGGCGGTATTGGGTGTTGGGCACAAACTGCAGGTTGACGGCGGCCGCAAAAGGCGGCTGGATGCCAAAAAACGCCACGGCATCGGCCAGCGTGGCGGGGCTTTGCAGGGTGGCAGCGGTGTCATTGATGCGCACCGTGATGGCGCTGGTCAACGCCATACCAAGTCCTTGGTGGGTCATGGGTTCAGAAGTCATGGGAGGTCACAGACACATCAAATTGATCGGCCAGCGCAGAGTCTGCCCCCTGCATGAGTTGCAACACCATATCCAGCATGGCAGGGGCAATCAGGTAGCCGTGGCGGTACAGGCCATTGACCTGCAGGCAGCGTGAACCCAGGCGGCGTATGGCGGGCAAATTGTTGGCCAGGGTGGGGCGGCATTGCGCCACCAGCTCCAGAATGCGCGCCTCGCCAAAACCGGGATCCACCGTGTAGGCGGCGCTGAGTAGCTCAAGGCACGAGCGCAGGCTTACGGGGGACACGTCGTCAGACTCAATCTCGGTCGCGCCGATCTTGAACAGGCCGTTTTCCTTGGGCGCAATGTAGATGGGGTAACGCGGGTGTATCAAGCGGGTAGGGCGCGACAGGCGCACGTTTGGCGCGTGCAACAAAGCCACTTCACCACGAACGCCACGTACTTGCGGCCACTGGGTTTGGGCGCCCAAGCCACGGCAGTCCAGCAACCAATCGGTCGAGTCAGCTTGCCCGGTGGTGCCAGGGGCAAAGTCGCCGGGTTGGCGCGGGCTGTCCCAATGCAGGTTAGCGCCCAATTGCTGCAGTTCCAGCAAAAAGGCATCAAGCAATTGGTGGTTGTCGAGTTGGCCTTCGCCGGGCAGGTACAGTCCCTGGCTAAAACGCCCGGCCAGGTCGGGCTCTAGCGCTGCCATGCCTTGGGCATCAAGCACCTGTAAGGTGGGCAAGTCCGGCAGACGACTGTTGGTAGCCTGCAGTTGGCGGGTAAACCGCGTGGCTTCGGCATGGTCCTGCCTGTGCCAAACCAGCAGCGTGCCTTGCTGCTGAAAATACACCGGTTGCTTCAGATGTGATAGCAGTTCAGGCCAGCGCGACAAGCCGTAGCGCCCCATGTTGACCACCGAGTCTTCGGCTACTACTGATTCTGCAAGTGGTGCCAGCATGGCCGCCGCCGCGCGGGCCGCCGAGTGCAGCGCCTGCGGACCACCGGCGTCAAAAAGGTCCACGGTGTGTCTGGCGCGGGCCAGCTCACAGGCCAGTAGTCGGCCCATAAGGCCCGCGCCCAAAATGACGATCTTCATGCCTTTTGGGCAACCGGGTTCAGTGTTGGGGCGGGGCGTGTTAGCCAAGCCAGCACAAAGGTCGTCATCAGAGTGGGCAGAGCCGAACCCCATTGCGGGGCAAAATTTGCCAAGGCGTGGTAGCAGGCAATACCACCCAACCAAAGCAGTGCTGAGCCCCAGTCCACCTGACGACTCCCCACCGTGACGGGCTCGTTCCCTGTGGCCAGACGGCCCAAAATCACACCATATAGCGGCACAAACACCGAACTGAGCATTAGTAAGAACGGCTCCAAACTGTGCATGGGCAACACCAGCGCCAAGCCGGTGCACAACACAGCCAGGCCCATGCCCCATTGGCGCACGCTTAACCCGGGTTTCAGGCTGTGGCCTGACACCGCGCCTGAGTAAACGTCGCCATAAGCGTTGTCAATTTCGTCTACCAGAATCAAACTCAGAGCCAGCAAGCCACCCTGGGCCAGCAGCAAGGCGCTGACCAGATCAGTGCCGGGTTGCGCTACCGTGACCACCATCACGCCCAGCGCGTAACACCAGATGTTGGCCAGCACGTAACCCAGCCAAGTGCCGCCCATGGCACTGCGGCTGCCCTTGCCATAACGCGCATAGTCAGCCACCAACGGTAACCAGGATACCGGCATGGCCATCACCAAATCCATGGCGGACAACATGCCCATGCTGCCGTCCCCCGGGCGCGCCCAGAAGGCATCCAGCCCCAGTGCCTTCACCTGCCCGCCAAATTGCCAGGTAAGCCACAGCAACGAGGCAATCACCAGCGGCAACGCCACCCGGCTCACAATTTTTCGCACCAGTTGGGTCATCGGCTTGGAGAGCAGCAGCACCAGCAGGCCGCCCCACAGCACGGTGGTCAGCACGCGACCTTCCACACCATCCAGGGGCAGCCCAAACGATTGTTTGCCAATGGCGGCAGTGCCGTCGCGCATGATCACCAGCTCAAAGGTGGTCCAGCCAATCAGTTGCGCCATGTTCAGCAGCACCGGCAAGCGGGCAAAGGCGCTGCCATAGGTGGCGTGCATCAACGCCGCGCTGGACAAGCCACTCTGGCAACCCAGCCGCGCGGTCCAGGCCAGCAGGCCAGCACCAATTAGCGAGCCCAGCACAATGGCCAGCGCCGCATCGCGGCTGCCCACTGCGGGTACCAGGTAAGCACCAACCTGCATCACCAACAGGCCCACGCCCAGGCTGAACCACAGGGAGGCGTGGTTGTGCCAGTTGAAGACCCGCTCGGAAAGAGGCACGGGCGAGAGTGCCGAGTTTTGCGCGGGTGCTGAACCCGTCACGCCTGTGTCAGAAGAATGTGAATTTGCCATCTGTTTGCTCCATGCAAAAAGTTGGCAGGTCGGCTGTACCGGTCAAGGGTTGGCGCTCACCAGAGAAGGCAGTGAGCCCGTGACTGAACATGCTTCCCTGCGCGAGGATTACCTCAATCAGGTTCAAAGGGACTTTCTCAGTCGGCCTGCAGTTTGGTCTGCGGGACAACACCCCTAGCGAATGCGCCAACAAGTGGCGCGGTTTGAATTCTAAGCTGCAAGCTAAGATGCTCGCATGACTGCCGCTGCCGATTCCTTCTCCGTACCCCTTAAACAAGACGCTGCCATCATTGCGTTGGTGGGCTTGGCGCATGCCACGTCCCATTTTGGGCATTTGCTGTTACCGCCCTTGTTTCCGGTGTTCATGCGCGAGTTTGGCCTGAGCTTTTCGCAGTTGGGCGCGTTGATGAGCGTGTTTTTTGTGGTCTCGGGGCTGGGTCAGGCATCAGCCGGGTTTGTGGTGGACAAGGTGGGTGCGCGGCCCTTGTTGTTTGTGGCCCTGGGTCTGTTTGCGTTGGCCGCACTATTGGCATCCACAGTCACCGGCTACACCGGCCTGCTGCTGGTGGCGGCATTGGGTGGACTTGCGAATGCCACCTTTCATCCGGTTGACTTCACCATACTGAACCAGCGTGTGTCGGCACCGCGATTGGGTCACGCCTTCAGCGCGCACGGGCTCACCGGTA
>JBIJDQ010000232.1:0-4511 GCA_044344025.1 Rhodoferax sp. | reverse complement strand
TTGGGAATGGTGAACAGATCTGGCAAACCAAACTTGCTCAAGGCCGGGAAATCCGGCAGCGCAGGGAAGCTGACCGCAGGGAACTGCAGTTGCAGTTTGGGCAAGTTGATAACCAACTTGCTCCAGGCAGGTAGCGTCAGGCTCAGGTTGGGTGCGCTGAGGTTGATGTCAGGCATGTCCAGCAAGGTGGCCCAGTTCACGCCACTGATAGTCGGTAGCGTGAAGTTGGGCAACGTGAAGCTCAAATCCAGCAAGGACGGCATTTCAAATTGCATGGCTTTGAGCGTTGGCAAGCCAAAGCTCAACGCATCAAAGTCCGGCATCGTGATGTCTGGCAACCCCAGGGACTCCAACAGGAAGTTGAAGCTGGGCATCTTAAACTGGAAGTCGAAGTCGTGCGAAATGGTGAACAGGTCAAACACACCCAGGTTGGCTTTGACCTTCAGGCCGATCAGGTTGCTGTCGTAGTCCAGCGACATGCTTTGGCCAGCCGTACCAATCGGCACGGTGAGCTTGCCCTCGTCCATTTCGGTGTAGTCAACAAACATGCCGGGGATGGGGTAATTTCCCGCCACCGCACCATTGAGTTTGAGCTCAATTTTTTCACCGTCCAGGGTCAGGTAGGGGTCGGTGCCCACCAGTCCCGCCTTGTCGGCGCTGGCATACAGACTGTAGAAATTCACCCCGGGCACAGACAAGCCAGAGGATCCGCCCGGCTTGAGCATCGACACAATGAAGTCCATGTTGTCAATGGCAAAACCAATCGCGTCCTCGTTCGGCGCACTGGCCACCAGACTACCATCTGCCGCCTTGCTCAGGGTTTTGTAGGGACCGTTAAAGCCGACAAAGGCCTGCACGTCGATACCCGCCACCACCAACGCATCCGCCGGGGCCACAATTTCCATGCCAGGCAGGTTAAAGCCAATGCCACTCAGGGTCTTTTTCTGGAACGCAAAGCCGCCTTGCAGCGACACGATACCGGCCACTTCTGCGGTAGCCAGACCGACCGAGGCCTCGATCAGCGACGTGTTGAAGTCCAACACGATGGCATCACCACCGGTGTCGACACTGAGACCTGCACGAGATCCGTTGTTGGTGAAGTCAATCACCATGCCTGTTTTGTCCCCCTGGTTGAGGGCGACGGTGGCATCACTCAAGCTGAACTTGATGAAGTCATCAAAGCCAACAAAACCGATCATGCCGGCATTGGCCTTGAGCGCGGTGTACTTGGCCTTGGTGATCTTGTTCTGGAACAAGCCGAGACCAAAGCTGAAGTCATCAATCA
This sequence comes from Rhodoferax sp., assembly GCA_044344025.1. Lineage (GTDB taxonomy): Bacteria > Pseudomonadota > Gammaproteobacteria > Burkholderiales > Burkholderiaceae_C > Rhodoferax. The sequence continues at coordinate 3,226 of JBIJDQ010000232.1, read as the reverse complement.
CCAGGCCGATGGCATCGGGGTTGGCGATGGCATCGGGCTGAACCGTATGCCCTTGGGCATCCGTGGTAACAAGGGCTGTTATCTTCCCATCGTTGTTGGAGTCGGTTCGGTACGGACCACCTACGCCGACAAAAGCCTGCACATGGCTGGCGCCAATGGTGAAGGCCTCGGCCAGCATGGGTGTGCGCAGACCGAGTGCGTTTTTGGTGGTAAGGGTTTGCGTGGCACCTTTCTCGAAGGCAAACGAGCCAGAGACATAAACAAACTCGGAAATCTTGAGCGTGGCGTTGTTCAGGCTGGCGCCGATGGTGCGGCCGGTCATGTCGAGCATGATGGGGTTGGCCGCATCGCCGGTGGGCAGCGCGTAACCGCCTACACGATCAGTAATAACACCGCTAATTGAAGCGGCCTTGTTGAAATTGATCGCCGGGCTGACACCGGTGGCGGTATTGAGCTTGAAGTCAATGCCCTTGAGCGACAGCTCGAAGTCGTTCGGATTAAAGCCATACAGCTTGACCGTGTCGGCATGCGCCTTGGCTGCGGTGTATTTCACACCCACCACCGACTTGAGCTGCAACACACCAAAGTCGATGCCTTCGGCGCCAAAACCGTACAGCGTGCTGGCCTGGTCGGCAAACGATTTGCTGCGGTCAAAGCCCTCGCTGGCATAACCCACAAACACATCAATGTTGGAGCCGCCAATGGTGAAACCGGTCAGCTTGCCCAGCGGGGCGACGCTACCAGCCACCATGTCGGTAAAGTCGGCCTTTTGGAAACCCAACGAGCCCTGCACATACATGAACTGCGAAATTTGCAACGTGACCTGACCGGCAAAAACGCCAATGCGTTTGCCCTCAAAATCGAGCGTGACAGGGTTCGCAACATCGCCCGTGGGAATCGCCAAGTTGCGGGTGCTGCCCGCAAAGTTCAGCTCTTTGCCCGCCACGCTGGCGCTGTTGTATTCCAGGTTCAGATCACTGGCTGAGAGCTGGAAGTCATCCGGGTCAAAGCCATACACCGCCATGTTGTCGGCGTGGGCCTTCAGGGACGTGTATTTGGTACCCAATGCGTCCTTGACGCTGAGCACCCCGAAGTCAATGCCGTCGGCACCAAACCCATACAAACTGTCAGACTGCTGGACCAGGGTTTTGCTGCGGTCGATGCCGTTTTCGGCATAACCCACAAAAGCGGTGATGTTGCTGCCGCCAATTGAAAAACCTTTGGCTTCAGGCACGGACGTACCTGCAGCACCCGATTTCAGTCCGGTGTAGCTGGCTTGCTCAAAGCCAAACGCACCACTCAAATAGAAGAATTTCGAGATCGACAGCGTGGCGTTTTGGGTATAAACCCCCAACCGCTTGCCGCCGCTGAAGTCAATGGTGATGGCACCTGTGGAGCCCAGCGCAACACCGCCACCAAATGACGCAGCGTAATCAATTGTCTTGCCATTAGCGTCGGCACCGTTGTATTCAAAACGCAAACCCTGGGCTGACAGCTTAAAGTCTTCCGGGTCAAAGCCGTACAGGCGTGCATCGTCCATGTTCGCCTTGAAGGCGGTGTAGGAATTGGCACCCACCTTGGTTTTAAGAATGCCAAAGCTCAGGTTGTCCACACCAAAACCATACAGATCATCCTGCTGCTCAACCCACGTTTTGCTGGCATCAAAACCGCCATCGGCATAACCCACAAAGGCCTTGATTCCAGTACCCGTGATGGCCAGCATTGAAATGGGATTGGCGCTGTTGTAGGGCAGCGTGGTTTTGGTCTTGAAGGTGTCGTTGTTGTTGATCTTGATCGCGGTAGTGGGGGCGTATTTCTCAAACCCGATACGGCCACTGAAGTAGGCGAAGTCAGAGATTTTCAGCGTCACATCGCCTTCGGCACGCACCATCTTGCCCATGGCACCGTCATAAGCCAGTGTGACTGAGCTGCTGCTGCCCGTGGCAATGCTGAGGTTTTTGGCTGCAAAGTCCACAACAGAATCGGTGTTCAGCTTGGCCTGATTTAGCTGTACCGTCAGATTTTTGACGGTGGGCAGCAGATCGCCCAAACCAACCACACCGACGCTTGCAGCGCTGGCAGTGAGTGCCGTCCATTTACGGGTAGGCTGGGTTTCTGAGCTGATCAGCGCCAGGCCAAAGTCGATGTTGTCGAGCTCCAAGCCCACCTTGTCGGTGGTGCCACCATTGACACCAGCAAAAACGTCAATCTGTGAGCCACCGATGGTCAACACATTGGCCTTGACACTCTCACCCGTGGCTTGGCCGGACTTCTTGGCCAGGATAACGGTCTCGGTGGTTTTGCTTACCGCCAAGTTACCACTGACCTGCACAAAGCCGTACACATCCAGCGTCAGGAAACCGCTGGCTTGCAGCATGTTGCCTTTGGCGCCGTCCAGGGTGAGCTCTTGCGATGTACCCGTGCCGGTGGGCACGCTCAGCGCTGTTTTGCGGATAGCGTTGCTGCCAGTTTCAAAGCTGTAGTCCACCACGCTGTAGGCGGTTTCACCTGTTTTGGGTTTGCTGGCCTGGTTGATCTGCACGCTCACATCGGTGGCTTTGATCGTCAGGTCATCGCCCAAACCGACAAAGCCGACGCTACCCGCGGTGGCTTGCAGCGTTGTCCAACTCCGCGCTGGGGCTGCGGTTACTTCAGGGGTCGTGCTGGTCGCAGCTTTGGCCACCACCACTGGGGTGCTGAGCAGCGCCAGGCCAAAGTCCACGTCGCTCAGGGCCAGACCGATGGCGTCGGTGTTAAGCACCACATTGCCCGCCACTTTGATGTAGCTGCCGTCTGCGTTTTTCTGGTAACCACCGTTGACGCCCGCAAAAGCGTTGAGGTTTTGCCCACCAATGGTGAGTGCGTCCACTGTGATGCCGTCAATGGCTTCGTCGATGGTGGTGCCTGCAATGTTGCTGGCAAGTTTGACGTTTTGGCTGCTCTTGCTGACAGCCAGGTCGCCGTACAGGGAGACAAAGCCGTAAACGTTGATGTCCAGCGTGCCGCTGGCTTGGAGCATGTTGCCTTTGGCACCGTCGAGTGTCAGCGCCATGTCCGTGCCCGTGCCGATGGGCACGTTCAGCTCGGTTTTGCGGGTGGTGGTGCCAGTGACAAAGCCGTAGTCCACCACACCGTAAGCCGTTTCACCTGTTTTGGGTTTGCTGGCCTGGTTGATCTGCACGCTCACATCGGTGGCTTTGATCGTCAGGTCATCGCCCAAACCGAC
>JBIJDQ010000231.1:0-4547 GCA_044344025.1 Rhodoferax sp. | reverse complement strand
AAGGTTTGAATGCCGAAGTAACTGGAGACCCCAAAATCGGCCAGCGTTTCCATCAGCGCCAATGCCGTGCCCGCCGCCACCGCAGGGCGCGCCAAAGGCAGGGCAATTTCAAGGATGCGTCTGCGCATCGGCGCACCCAGCAGGCGGGCCGCCTCCATCAAATGGGCCGCACGCTCGCCCAAGGCTGTACGCGACAACAGATAGACATACGGATAAAGGGAAAACACAAAAACCCAAGCCGCGCCACCCACATTGCGTACCTCAGGAAACACCCGCCCCTGCCAGCCCGTCATCTCACGCACAACGGTCTGCAACGGGCCACTGAACTGAAAAAAGTCGGTGTAGGCATAAGCCACCACGTAGGCAGGCATGGCCAGGGGCAACAGCAACGCCCATTCAAAAAAGCGCCGTCCGGCAAAGTCAAACAGAGTCACTGCCGCCGCACTCGACAAACCCACCAGCACCACACCACTGCCCACCAGCAGACTCAAAATCAGCGTGGTGCCCAGGTAATCTGGCAACACGGTTTGAAACATCTCCAGCAAGATGTGCCTGGCGCTGCCGTCAACCGCTCCCAACGACATCCAAGATGCCATGACCGCCAACACAGGCAACATGAAAACCGCCGTCAGCAGCAAAAACAAAGACTGGCGCAACCGGGACAAAGACATGGGGCAGACGGGGATTGAAAAGATTCCGATGTAAATGCGAATTGTATGCATCTACAATGATTTTTATGTTTCTCGAAGTCGCTCAACTTAACGTCATTTACGCCGGCCAACCGAAAGCGGCGGTGCATCAGGTGTCCTTCGGCTTGCGGGCAGGCGACATCGGGGTGCTGATTGGCCCGTCAGGCTGTGGAAAAACCACTTTGCTGCGAGCCGTCGCCGGACTGGAACCCGCCAGCAGCGGTGAGATCCGTTTAGCCGGGCAAGTGGTTAGCAAAGCTGGCCTGTCGCTGGCCCCGGAGTCGCGCCAGGTCGGCATGGTGTTTCAGGATTACGCGTTGTTTCCCCACCTAAGCGTTGGCCGCAACGTGGCTTTTGGCATTGATCACCTACCACGCACCGAGCGCCAGCACAGGGTCAATGAGGTGCTGACCCTGGTGGGGCTGGCTGGCCAAGACACCCGCTTCCCGCATGAACTCTCTGGTGGCCAACAACAACGGGTAGCCCTGGCGCGTGCATTGGCCCCAAAGCCGCGCTTGTTGTTGCTTGATGAGCCATTCTCAAATCTGGACGTTGACCTGCGTGAGCGCTTGGCGCATGAAGTGCGCAGCATCCTGAAAGCGGCCAACGCGACGGCCCTGTTTGTCACCCACGACCAGCTTGAAGCCTTTGCCGTGGGCGACACCATTGGCGTGATGCACCAGGGCGAGTTGCACCAGTGGGACAGCGCCTACTCGCTTTACCACCGCCCAGCCTCGCGCTTTGTGGCCGAGTTCATTGGCCACGGGGTGTTTGCGCCCGCCGTGATCCGGGATGTGGCGGGTGAGGTGGTGGTGCAAACACCACTGGGCAATCTCACCGACATGACCGAATGCCCGCTGCCCTGCGCCTACTCGGGCGGTGCGTGTGATGTGTTGCTGCGCGCTGACGACATCGTGCATGACGACGATGCGCCCGTCAAAGCACAGATCATGCGCAAAGCGTTTAGAGGTGCTGAGTTTTTGTACACCCTGCGCCTGGCCACCGGTGAAACCGTGATGGCCCTGGTGCCCAGCCACCATGACCATTCGCTGGGGGAATGGATTGGCATACGTGCCCAGGTGGACCACGTGGTGACCTTCAACCGCGACTGCCCTTCAAATGCAGGCAAGATGTGTCGCATGCCGTGCGAGCACACCACCCGCCCGGTGGATCTGGTGCAACCCTTGCGCCAGTTTTCACCGCGTCAAATGAACCCGGAAACCACCTAAAACGCTACTATTTTTATAGCTCCTAGTGCATGATTGACGGGCACTACAGGTCAAAATAGCTTAAATTTTTGTGTTTTCATCGCCAAGCGAGGCTGTTTCGCTTTTTTTGTGTCGTCACAAACACCAACCTCCTGCCAGCGCCCAGTCAATTGACGTATCCAGATTTTTGATTGCCGGACGGAAAGTGCCAACACGGGTTGCGCAAGGTACGTGGCAACATGGTGGTGAAGGGGGGGAATTCAAAATGCGTTGTTTAGGTCGGGAACGCAGCGCAAGCGGGTATTGACGACCGGCAGCTATACGGCAGTCCAGCTTTAACCATCGCAGCCAACCTCAGGGGTCCCCTGCATCAAGATCGCCCTCACGTCAAAAGTAACACATGTGTTACCATATTGCATGGCAATTAAAGTCGAAGAGTACATCCGTGAGGACGCATCCAACCCGTACAAGCAATGGTTTGACAGCCTGTCAGCGCAGGCTGCAGCCAAGGCGACCGTTGCCAAACTTCGAATGACTTTGGGCAATACGTCCAGCATCAAGTGGTTTGACGGCATGGGTGAATATGTCATTGACTGGGGGCCAGGCTACCGGATTTACCTCGCCAAAGATGGCGACACGCTCATCGTCCTGTTCGGTGGCGGAACCAAACGCGGTCAGCAACGGGACATCGACAAAGCCAAGGCATTGTTGGTTGAGTACAAGGCTCGCAAAAAGGCGATAACTGCCAAATCAGGCAGCATACACAAGGGGTAACAGAATGGCATTAACCAGAAATTTCAAAGAAACCGTCATCCAGCGTGTTCAGAGTGACGCGTCATTTGCGCAGGCGCTGCTTGATGAGGCTGCGACACTATTTCTCAATGGTGAGCCGGAAACAGCCCGACTGATTTTGCGTGACTTGGTGAACGCCACTATTGGTTTCGAGCAACTCGCAACTCTGACTGCCAAGCCGAGCAAGAGTTTGCATCGGATGTTGTCGCCCACTGGCAATCCCAGTATGGACAATCTGGCGGCCATTTTTCGAGCAGTGCGCGAACGGCTGCAGGTCAGCCTGTCTGCGCACTCGGTCGCGGCCTAAAGCTGCTGGCCGATCAAATCTCGGTCTGCTCCGCCATTTCCAAAGCGTCATCGACCTCGATGCCCAGGTAGCGCACGGTGCTCTCCAATTTGGTGTGTCCAAGTAGCAGTTGCACGGCACGCAAGTTTTTTGTGCGCCGGTAGATCAAGGATGCCTTGGTTCTGCGCATCGAATGGGTTCCATATTCCGACGGATTCAACCCAATCTCTGTCACCCACGAATCCACAATGCGGGCGTATTGGCGGGTTCCGATATGGGGTGAATCATGAATGCGGCTGGGGAACAAGTAGTCGTCCTGGCCAAGTTTGGCCTCCTTGATCCATTCACTGACAGCATCTCGGGTCGGTTGGGTAATCTCGAACTGGACAGGTCGCGAGGTCTTTTGCTGCATCACGGTGGCACGGGGCGAAACGTGTTCGCCATGGCAAATGTCGCGTACCCGCATCTTGACCAAGTCGCAAGCTCGCAATTTGCTGTCGAGCCCCAGGTCGAACATGGCCAGTTCACGAACGCGGTGTTGTAGCTGAAGTCTGACCCGGATCGCCCAAATTTCCTTCAATTTGAACGGCGATTTTTGCCCGACGAGCACGCCCTTGTTCCAAGGTGCGTGCTGAACGTGCTCAGATGAGTTTTCCATGATGGACTCCTGGTTGATTGAGGGAGTCCAACTGTGAGCCGATGGCAGGAAAGTGCAAGCACAGGATTTCTCCGGCAGTAAAGCCGACCTTGGCCAAGTTCTGCAAGGTGCTCCAATGCGGCCAGCGAAGATCATCCTTCGTAATGTCTGCAATGAGCGCTGAAGCAGTCACTGGTTCGATCAGTATCAGTGTGGTGGATCGGCACACGATTTCTTCCATGCTGAAAAAGGACCCAACCCATCTTCCTCGCGCGTACTTTTATTGGCCAGCAATGCCTGCTGCCGGGCTGATCACCTTGGAGCGCGATTAGACTAAACCCATGAAGACTGCGCCTCCCTCTTTTTCGATAAAAAAGCTCACAGCAACACTCAATGCATTGCCAGATCCTGCATTCATCCTCACGCGCAGCGGGCGCTACGCAGCCGTGTTCGGCGGCTCCGATAAACGCTACTACCACGACGGAAGTACCTTAGTTGGCTTGTTGATTGCGGACGTTCTCGAAGACGAAAAGACGCGTTGGTTCCTGAGGGAAATCGACATGGCGCTATGTGGGCGAGATCTGCATGTGGTTGAGTACTGCCTAAGTGGTCACGATGTCAAGGGACTGACCAAAGAAGGGCCAACGGACACGATCTGGTTTGAAGGTCGGGTGCAGGCGCTGGACTTTCAAGTGGATGGAGAAGATGCCGTGCTATGGGTTGCCAGCAACATCACCGACCGCCACAAACTCGCACAAGATCTTGCTGTGGCGCTGCACCGTGAGCGCGACAGCAGCTTTCAGCAGCGCCAATTCATGGGGGTGGTCTCACACGAATTCCGCACGCCACTGGCCATCATTGACGCTGTGCTAACCAACCTGCGATTGGTTCCGCCTACGCAGGCAGATGATCTGTCTTTGCGCATCGCCACCATT
>JBIJDQ010000229.1:0-4552 GCA_044344025.1 Rhodoferax sp. | reverse complement strand
GATGCGCCCCTGAAAGAAACCCTGGCCGCAGCCATGCTGGCGGCCACCGGCTGGTTTGACGGTGACGACGACCTCAAACCGCTGTACGACCCCTGCTGCGGCAGCGGCACCATTGCCATCGAGGCGGCCCAAATGGCGTGCAACATTGCAGCAGGCAGCCGCCGCCGGTTCGCCTTTGAGAAATATGTGCCGTTTCGCCGTGTGGAATGGGATGCCATGAAAAAAGAAGCTGTTGAGGCAGAGGTGGCAAGGACCCCAGACCAAAAACCCATTATTTTCGGCAGTGACGTGGCGCACCGCATGGTGGACTTTGCCCAGCGCAATGCAGAACGTGCCGGTGTGGCCGATGTGATCGAGTTTCGTGGTGGTGATGCCCTGCAACGCCTGCCGCCGGTGGAAGGCGGCGGTGTCATGCTGCTCAACCCGCCCTATGGTGAACGGATTGACGTGGCGGGTGTCGCCAAAGGCGCAGTACGTGGCGGGGGCGGCGGGCGTGATGCGGGCGGAATGGGTGACTTTGAGGACGACGCCAATCTGCCACGTTTTGGTGCCCGTGAATTGCCACAAACCGAGCAAGCGGGTGAATTTTTCAACCAATTGGCCAGCCACTGGAAGAAAAACTATCCCGGCTGGACCGCCTGGATTCTTACCCCCGACCTGAAACTGCCCAGCAAAATGCGTCTCAAAGAAACCCGCCGGGTGCCGATGTGGAACGGCCCGATCGAATGCCGCCTGTTCCGCTTTGACATGGTGGCTGGAAAAATGCCGCAAAAATCATGAAGGCGGTGGTGCTCGACACCAACATCGTGCTCGATGCGTTTGTGTTTGACGACCCCGCTTCGCGTCCGTTGAAGGTGGCGCTGGCCGGGTTTCAGTTGCAGTGGGTGGCCACCAAAGCCATGCGCGATGAATTGGTGCGTGTGCTGGCCTACCCCAAAATTGTGCCGCGCTTGGTGTTTTACCAGGTCACAGCCGCCCATGTGCTGGCCCAGTTTGATGGCCAGGCCACGCTGGTAGACACCGCACCCAAGGCCAGCGTGACCTGCCGTGACCCGGACGACCAAAAGTTCATTGACCTGGCCGTGGCGCATCAAGCCATGCTGCTCAGCAAGGACAATGCCGTACTTTGTATGAGAAAACGGCTTGCAGTGCTTGATGTACGGGCGCAGGTAGCTATAAATTAGGTAGTATCCATCGCCGTCTGGCAAGCAGGCAAAACCATGCAGCACACCCTTGAACGCGTTTTTGGCTACCCACAGTTTCGCCCCGGCCAGGCCGAGGTGATCCAGGCGGTGCTGGCGGGCCGCTCGGCAGCGGCGATATTCCCAACCGGCTCGGGCAAGTCACTGTGTTACCAATTGCCCACCTTGTTGTTGCCGCACCTGACGCTGGTGGTGTCGCCCCTGCTGGCCTTGATGCAAGACCAGTTGACCTACCTGGCCGGGCGTGGCATTGCGGCGGCCAGCATTGACTCGACCCAAAGCCGTGAGCAAACCCAAAGTGTCATGGCGAAAGCCCGCAGCGGGCAGCTCAAAATTTTGATGGTGTCGGTGGAGCGGTTAAAAAACGAGCGGTTTCGCAATTTTCTGGCGCAGGTGCCGATCTCGCTGCTGGTGGTGGACGAGGCGCATTGCATCTCGGAGTGGGGCCACAACTTTCGCCCCGACTACCTCAAACTGCCGGATTACCAGCGCCAGTTTGCCATTGCCCAAACCCTGCTGCTGACCGCCACCGCCACACCGCCCGTGGTGGCCGACATGCAGGCCAAATTTGCCATTGCGGCGGACGATGTGGTGCGCACCGGCTTTTACCGCCCCAACCTGAACCTGATGGTGGCCCCCGTGAGTGGCCCGGACAAGCTGCGCCGCTTAAGCCATTGGCTGGCCAAGCGCCTTGGTGAACCCAGCATTGTGTATGTGACGCTGCAAAAAACTGCTGAGCAAGTGGCCGAACACCTCACCGGCTACGGTGTGCCAGCACAGGCCTACCACGCGGGCATGGAGCACCCGGTGCGTGAAGCCCTTCAGCGCCAGTTCATGGCGGGCCAGGTCAACTGCATTGTGGCCACCATAGCTTTTGGCATGGGCATTGACAAAAGCAACATCCGCAACGTGGTGCACTTTGACCTGCCCAAATCCATTGAGGGCTACAGCCAGGAGATTGGTCGTGCCGGGCGTGATGGCTTGAGCGCCGACTGTTTTGTGCTGGCCAACCGAGACAGCCTGCAGGTGCTGGAAAACTTTGTCTATGGCGACACGCCCCAGCCCGAGGGCATTCGGTGTGTGCTGGACGACATTTTGGCTGTGCCACATGGCCAAGGTTGGGAAATCACCCTCACCGCCTTGTCTGACCACAGCAACATCCGCCTGTTGCCGCTGAAAACCCTGCTGGTGCAACTGGAGTTGCGCGGCATTGTGGCTGCGCGTTATGCCTACTTTGCCGAGTACCGCTTCAAGTACACCAGCAGCCCCAAAGACATCCTGGCGCATTTCAGCGGAGAGCGTCAGCATTTTGTCCAGGCCATTTTGAACTGCGCCAGCCGCGCCCGCACCTGGTGCACGATGGACTTTGAGGCCTTGCACCAGACCTACCAAGCCGAACACAGCCGGGTGGTTACCGCGTTGGATTACATGGCGGAAAAGGGCTGGATTGAGCTGGAAGCCAAACAAATGACCGAGGTGTATGCGGTGTTGCAGCCGCAGTTTGATGCCACAGCCCTGACGCAAGGGCTGGCCGCGTACTTTCAAGCCAGGGAAGTCAGTGAGGTGAAGCGCATTCACGCCATGCTGGCTTTTTTTGCCAGTGACCAGTGTCTGAGCCAGCAGCTGGCCCGCTATTTTGGTGACATGGCTGCCCCGCCACATTGCGGACACTGTTCGGTATGCCTTGGCCAGGTGGCGCATTTGCCAGACCCAGCCTCCCTGGCACCGCTGGACCGGCAAAGTTTTTCTGGCTTGTGTGGCGAGCTGCTGGCGCGCCCCACGCGGGGTAAGCGTGGTGTGCTCAGCGCCGAGAGCCTGACCCGTTTTTTGTGCGGTGTCGCCGAGCCCTTGCTGAACAAACTCAAGGCCCGGTCATGCTCGGGTTTTGCCGCGCTGGAAGACTACCCCTACGCTGAGGTTCGGCAATGGGTGCAGCAGCACCTCAAAACTGCGGCGGGCGTTTCTCAATAAAAGCCTGCACACCTTCCAGCGTGGTGGTGTCCATCATGTTGCAGGCCATGGTTTGCACCGCGTCGGCATAGGCGGCTTCAATGCCGTTTTCCAGTTGGCGATAAAACAGGGCCTTGCCCATGGTCACCGCCACCTGCGGCTTGGCCACAATGCTGGCCACCAGCCGTTCGACCTCGGCATCCAGCGCGTCGGGCTCGGCCACCCGGTTGATCAGGCCCTGGCGCACGGCTTGTCCGGCACTGATGAATTCACCGGTCACCAGCATCTCAAACGCGGCCTTGCGACCCAGGTTGCGGCTCAGCGCCACGCTGGGGGTGGCGCAAAACAGGCCCAGGTTCACCCCGCTGACGGCAAACCTGGCCGTGCTGGCGGCCACCGCCAAATCACACATGGCCACCAGCTGGCAACCGGCGGCGGTGGCAATGCCGTGCACCCGGGCAATCACCGGCACTGGCAGCTTCTGGATCGCCATCATCACGCGCCCACACTGCTTGAACAAGGCCTGGTAGTAGTCCAGCGCGGGATCGGCCCGCATTTCTTTGAGGTCATGCCCGGCGCAAAACGCCTTGCCCGCTCCGGCCAGCACCACCACACGCACTGTCTCGTCCTTGGCAATGCGGTCCAACTCGGTTTGCAAGGCATCCAGCAGGGCTTCTGACAGCGCGTTGAAGGCTGCCGGGCGGTTCAGCGTGAGGGTGACAGCACCGCGTGCATCGTGGTGGGTCAGCAGCAGGGGTTCGGTGTTGGGGTTCATTGAGAGGGCTATTTTTTCAGGGCGGTTTTCCAGTCGCGGTACACGTCGATGTCCACGCCGTCAGGGTAATTCAGCAAGCCGGGCTTGTGGCCTTTGACGTTTTTTTGACCATATTGCCAGATGAACTCTTTGGTCTTGCGGTCAATCACCACCACGCGGTCGTTGAGGTCGTCCACCACCAGAATGTCGCCGGTGTCGGGCAATTCACGGGCGATGGAGGGGTGGTCGAGCATTTTTTCACCATCCTTGACAAAGTATTCCCACAGCACTTTGCGCGTGGCCGGGTCAAAAATCATGACACGCCCTGGCTTCCAGAAATCGGCCACGATGATGTTTTTGCCGTCTACCGTGGGGAACGCGTCTGACGGGTAATGCAGGTTGGGCGCTTTCACGCTCCACAACACCTTGCTGTCGCGGGTGATGCGTGAGATCCAGGCATCGGTGATTTCGGTCACCAGAATGTCACCGTTCTCCATGGGCGTGGCGCCATTGGGGTAGTTCAGGGTGGTGGGCGGGTTGTGCACACATTTGCCAGGGGTGCCCCACTGGGTCTGGATTTTGTTGGTCTTGGGGTCAATGATCAGCACCCGGCAGTTGCGAATGTCGGCGGTGACAAAGGTGCCGT
>JBIJDQ010000230.1:0-4552 GCA_044344025.1 Rhodoferax sp. | reverse complement strand
GGCGCTGGCCATGGCGGGTGTGTGCGCGCTGGCCATTGTGCAAACCCGCTCTAAAGCAGAGCTCAAACGAACTTACGAGCAATTGGCGCACTCCCGGCTGCAGTTGCACCAAGCTGAAAAAATGGCAGCAGTGGGCACTTTGGCAGCCGGTGTGGCCCATGAAATCAACAACCCGGTGGGTTTTGTCAAGTCAAATCTGGGCACACTGGCCAAGTACAGCGAGACCCTGCTTGATGTTTTACAAGACTATGCCGATGCAGAAAAGCAACTTGGCCCAAGCTGCAAAGAGGTGTTTGCGCGTGTGCGTCAACGCAAACAAGCCGCTGACCTTGACTTTATGGCCACCGATTTACCTGAACTGGTGGCTGAATCGCTGGACGGCATTGGGCGCGTGAGCAAGATCGTGACCGCCCTGATTGACTTTGCCCAACCCGGCTCACCGCAGTGGCAGTGGTCCCAACTGCAAGAATGCCTTGACAGCACCCTGGTGCTGTTGGCGCACCAGTTGCACGGCAAGGCCGAGGTGGTTCGGCTTTACAACCCGGTGCCAGACGTGTTTTGCCAAACGTCGCAGCTGACTCAGGTGATGTTGAATGTGGTAAGCAACGCCTTGCAGGCCATTGGCGGCCACGGGCGCATCACCTTGCGCACCGGGTGTGATGCGTTAAACGTCTGGTTTGAGGTGGAAGACGATGGCTGTGGCATTGACGAGGCCCACATTGCGCACATTTTTGATCCCTTTTTCACCACCAAACCCGTCAACCAGGCCATCGGCATGGGGCTGGCCGTGGCCTGGGGCGTGGTCAACCAGCACCAGGGGCAGATTTTGGTGAAGTCAACGCCGCCGCATGGCACTGTGGTGAAAGTCGTTTTGCCGATCAAAACTGTGCTGTAGTGCTTATCAAATAAGCTTATGTCACTCTTTAATTTAAAGCAATTTAGCCCCGCACAGGCCCCCTGGGCCGAGCCATATCCATGGCGGCCATTGGCCCTGGTTTTGTCCATTGCATCAATTTCACTTCAACTTTTTGCGGCCTGACAAGGCTGATGCCCTATGTCCACTGAAAACATCTGCTTCCCCGATTTGATGGCATCGTCGATTCACGACATGAAGAATTCCGTCAACATTCAGGTCCATGAGTTGGAAGGCATTGCTGCGCAAATCAGGGACAAGGTGGATGCCCCGGTTTTTGAGAGCCTGGTGTCGGTGATTGCACAGGCGCACCGGGTGGATGCGAACCTGATTCAACTGCTCAGTTTGTACAAGTTTGGCAAGTCGATTTACCCCTTGGACATCACCGAGCACTGGGTGGCGGAGGTGATCGCTGAGGCGGTGCTGCAAAAGTCGTCGGTGTTTGCGCTCAAGGGCATCATGGTCGAAGTGGACTGCGCGCAAGACTGCTGCTGGTATTTTGACCGCGACCTGGTCACCGGTGTGCTGCTCAACGCCATGAACAATGCCTACAACTACACGCTGGACAAGGTCCGCATTGCAGCCAGCATTGATGCCGGACTTTTGACCCTAAGGGTGGAGGACAACGGCCGAGGTTACCCGGCGCACATGCTGCTTGGGTCTGGTGTTGATGCCAACAAGGGGGTCAATTTTTCCAGCGGCAGCACCGGTTTGGGGTTTTACTTTTCGTCGCAGGTGGCACAACTGCACCAGAACCAGGGGCTAACCGGGTCATTGACGATTGAGAACGGTGGCGCCTACGGCGGCGGGTGTTTTGTGGTCCGGTTGCCCTGACACGCGTGAAGAAGGCCCATGACGTTTTCTCTCAAACAAGCCAATACGCTGATCGTTGACGACTTTCAAGGCATGCGCACCATGCTGCGCGACTTTGTCCGCCTGATGGGCATCACCCAGATCAGCACCGCCAGCAATGGCAAAGATGCCGTCAGCCAGCTGGCCTCGTCCAGGTTTGACGTGGTGATTTGTGACTACAACCTCGGGCCCGGCGCCAATGGGCAGCAGGTACTGGAAGAGGCCAAGTTACGCAACCTGGTGGGTGTGTCGACCATTTGGGTGATGGTGACTGCCGAAAAAACCACCGACATGGTCATGGGGGCCGCCGAGGTCAAGCCTGATGACTACCTGCTCAAACCCATCAACCAGGTGCTGCTGCAAAACCGCCTGGAGAAATTGATTGCACGCAAGCAGTCGTTGGGCGTGGTGGAGGCGGCCATCAAGGCCAAGGATTTCGGTGGCGCCATTGCCCACTGTGACCAGTTGTTGAAAGACAAAACCGTCAGTCCCCAGGAAATCCTTCGCATCAAGAGCGATTTGCTGCTAACCATGGGTGACTACGCCGCGGCCAAGGCGGTGTTTGAGTCGGTGCTGGCGGTGCGCAATATCGCGTGGGCCAAAACTGGGCTGGGCAAGGTGCTCTATTTCACCGAGGACCATGCCGGTGCTGCCGCCTTGTTTGAGCAGGTGCTCAAAGACAACCCGATGTATGTGGAAGCGGCCGACTGGTTGGCCAAGGCTTTTGAGGCCATGGGTGAGCTTGGCCGGGCCGAACAGACCTTGCTTGAAGCGGTCAAGCTGTCCCCCAATTCGCCAGTGCGGCAAAAAAACCTGGGGGACACGGCCTTTAAAAACGGCTCACTCGATGTGGCACAGGCGGCGCTTGAAAAAACGATTCGGATCAGCGAGTTTTCCACGCACAAGAACCCGGCGGTGTATGCCAGCCTCGCCGAGGTGTTTGGCGAGAAAAACTCACCCGTTGATGCCCTCAACGTGCTCCGACGCAGCAAGGCTGATTTCAGGTTCAATCCGCAGGCGACGCTGCAAACCGCCGCTGCAGAGAGCCGGATTTATCAAAAAATGGGGCAAACCGACAAAGCCCTGGCGGCCTTGGCAACTGCTGAGCAATTGATTGAGCAGTTGGCTGACAAACTCAGTCCAGAGTTGCTGGTGGAGGTGGCCAAGTCGCAGCTCAAGCTGGGCCAAAAAGACAAGGCGTGCAGTTTGATGGAACGGGTGATCAAGAATAACCACGAGAACGCCGCGCTGGTGAGCCAGATTGAAGCCGTTTTTGCCAGTGAGAACCTGGCGCAGCTTGGCCTTGCACTGGTCAATGCCTCACGCCAAGAGGTCATTGACATCAACAACCAGGGTGTCATGTTGGCCAGGCAAGGCGATTTTGAGCAAGGTGTGAAACTGTTGCGTGCCGCCGCCGAGAAGTTGCCCAGAAGCGAGGCGGTGATCGTCAACCTGACGGGTTTGTTGATTGGCCAGATGAGCAAAGAAGGCTACAAGGATGCTGCTGGGGCACAAACCCTGGCGTTGCTGGAGCGCCTGCATGAGCTCAATCCGGCCAACAAAAAATACTACACGTACACCCAGTTGCTAACCCGTTTGAAGCGCGGCTGACCTGTCGGCCTGTGACCCGGCCAACACCAACACAGGGCCACCAACGAAGACGCAACGGCTTGGTCCAAATTTGAATGGCCCCAGCGGTTTACACCACTGTTTGCAGTCCACAGGGGGAATTACAAGTTGGGATCAGGCCGCTTCTTGGCTCGACAACCATGGGCTCAACGCGGCTTTGAGCGCATCCATTGAAATTGGCTTGGTTAAAAAATCGTCCATGCCAACAGCTTGGCATCGCTTGCGGTCCTCCTCGAAAGCATCTGCCGTCAGTGCAACGATGGGTCGTCGGGGCTGTTTATGGGTTGCTTCCCAAGCCCGAATTTGCTCAGCGGCCTCATACCCGTCCATCACGGGCATGTGGAGATCCATCAGAATAAGTGAGAATTTTTCACCTGTTGCGCCCCGGGTTGCGGCCTCGACTGCCTGTCGACCATCGTTGACCAGCGTCATGCTCAAGCCCAGGCTGCTCAAGAATGACTCGATCACCATGGCATTTACAGCATTGTCTTCAGCGACCAGCACGTGGCCTTGAAATTGGTTGGTGTTGGTGTTTACCGGAGTCTGACCAGGAATGGCATGGTCAAACGAGTTACTGCCTTGGCTTGGCAAGACGTGCTTGACCCAGACCCTGAAACAGAACCGTGAGCCCTGACCCGGCTCACTTTTGACTCCCACGTCACCGCCCATGGCGATGGCAAGTTTGCGCACGATGGACAGGCCCAGCCCGGTTCCACCAAATTCCCGGGTGGTTGAACTGTCGGTTTGTGAGAACGGTTTGAACAGCAAATCCAATTTATCGGCGCTGATGCCCACGCCAGTGTCACTGACTGCAAACTCCAGCAGACTTGACCCATCGCGACGCTCTACTTCAAAGGCTTCAATGTCCACTTGACCAGCATGGGTGAACTTGAGGGCGTTTCCAACCAGGTTGGACAACATTTGACGAAGCCGATGCGCATCGGCCTGATACCGTTGGCCGGATGACCCTTGCCACTGAAAATCAAGTTGCAAGGATTTGCTTTGAGCGGCACTGGAAAAGAGCGTATTGACGTCGCTCAACATCGCCTCCGGGTCAAAGACAACCGAATCCAGCACAAACTTTCCGGCTTCGATTTTGGACAAATCCAGGATGTCATTGAGCAAAGCCATCAAGGTTTGCCCGCTTGAGAGAATGGT
>JBIJDQ010000227.1:0-4597 GCA_044344025.1 Rhodoferax sp. | reverse complement strand
GACGGTGGCTTTGCCGTCAATGACCTTGATGTCCAGGTCTTCAATGTCGTAGCCGTTTTGGTCGTTCATGTGAGCGCTTGATTAGAAATAAATAGACTGAAATGGGACTTACATTCCCGCGTAATTCGGCCCCCCGCCACCCTCAGGCGTGATCCAGACAATGTTTTGCGTCGGGTCCTTGATGTCGCAGGTCTTGCAATGCACGCAGTTCTGGGCGTTTATCTGTAGCCGGTCAGTGTTGTCGGCGTTCTTCACAAACTCATAAACCCCGGCCGGACAGTAGCGCCCCTCCGGCCCGGCAAATTTGGCCAGGTTAATGGCGACCGGCACCGATGCATCCTTCAGCGTCAAATGCGCAGGTTGCTGTTCTTCATGGTGGGTATTGCTGATGTAGACGCTGCTCAGGCGGTCAAAGGTGAGCTTGCCATCGGGTTTGGGGTAATCAATCGGCTGGCACTCGGCCGCCGGTTTCAGATAGGCGTGGTCAGGTTTGTCGCGGCGCAGCGTCCAGGGCATGTGGCCTTTCAGGGCAAACTGCTCCAGCCCGTTCATCAGCGTGCCCACCGTCAGGCCCTTTTTGAACCAGGCCTTGAAGTTGCGCGACTTGTTGAGTTCCTTGAACAGCCAGCTGGCCTCAAACGCCTCGGGGTAGGCGCTCAATTCATCATGCTGGCGCCCGGCGCTGATGGCATCAAAGGCGGCTTCTGCTGCCAGCATGCCGGTCTTGATGGCGGCGTGGCTGCCCTTGATGCGGCTCACGTTCAAATACCCGGCCTCGCAGCCAATCAGGGCGCCACCGGGGAACACGGTCTTGGGCAGGGCCATCAAGCCGCCGGCGGTGATGGCGCGCGCGCCATAACTTAGCCGCTTGGCGGTCACTTCACCTTGGTCGTTTTCCAGGTAATAACGCACATTGGGGTGCGTCTTCCAGCGCTGGAATTCTTCAAACGGACTCAGGTACGGGTTGGCATAGTCCAGCCCGGTGATAAACCCCAGCGAGACCTTGTTGCCATCCAGGTGGTACAAAAACGAGCCACCATAGGTGCTGTTGTCCATTGGCCAGCCAGCGGTGTGCATGACAAAACCGGCCTGGTGGCGTTTGGGGTCAATCTCCCACAGTTCCTTGATGCCCAGACCATAGGTCTGCGGGTCGCTGTCGGCGTTGAGTTTGAACTTGGCAATGACTTGTTTGCCCAAATGGCCGCGCGAGCCTTCGGCAAAGAGGGTGTACTTACCCAACAGCGCCATGCCAAGCTGGAAGTCGGCGCCGGGTTCGCCGTCTTTGCCAACCCCCATGTTGCCGGTGGCGACGCCCTTGACCGATCCATCGTCGGTGTATAGCACTTTAGCGGCGGCAAAACCGGGGAAAATCTCAACGCCCAAGGCTTCGGCTTGGTCGGCCAGCCAGCGCGTCACCGCCCCCAGGCTGACGATGTAGTTGCCGTGGTTTTGGCTGCACGCGGGCAACAAGAAGTTGGGCAGGCGATAGCCGGTGGTTTCACTCAGGAACACCATGGCGTCGTCGGTGACGGGCTGGTGCAGCGGCGCACCCATGGCTTTCCAGTCGGGAAACAGCTCGGTCAGGGCGATGGGGTCCATGATGGCGCCCGACAAAATGTGCGCACCGGGCTCGGAACCTTTTTCCAGCACCACGACCGAGATGTCTTTGCCCGAGGATGCTGCGAGTTGCTTGAGGCGAATGGCGCTGGCCAAGCCACCGGGGCCACCGCCAACCACCACCACGTCGTATTCCATGGCTTCACGGGGGCCGTATTGGGTCAGGATGTCTGAATTTGTCATGTTTTTAGAGCCAAAACAGCCTGTAGTGCTTACGAATAGGGCGTAAGTAGCTACTAACTTAGGAGTAGCTTCCGGTGACGCGTTGGCGCAAGGCGGTCAGCTCACCCACGATGCCACGGCGGAATGCCAGTACACAGACCACAAAAATGACACCAATGATCACCGTCACCCATGACCCCACCTTGTCGGCCAGTTGGGTTTGCAAGGTGACGATGGTGCTGGCGCCCACCGCTGGGCCAAGGATGGTGCCCAGGCCACCCAGCAGCGTCATCAACACCACTTCGCCTGACATGTGCCAATGTGCGTCGGTGAGCGAGGCCAGCTGAAACACCAGCGCTTTGGTGGCGCCCGCCATACCGGCCAGCGAGGCGGAGATGACAAAGGCCAGCAACTTGTAGTTGGCAACGTCATAGCCCAGCGAGATGGCGCGAGGTTCGTTCTCGCGAATGGCCTTCAAAATCTGGCCAAAGGGCGAGTGGATAGTGCGGTAAATGAGTGCAAACCCGGCCATGAACACGCCAAACACAAAGAAGTACATGGCCATGTTGTCCGACAGGTCAAACAGGCCCAGCAACTTGCCGCGCGGAATGCCCTGCAAGCCGTCTTCGCCGCCGGTAAACGGCAGTTGCAAGGCTAAAAAGAACACCAGCTGCGCCAGCGCCAGCGTGATCATGGCGAAGTAAATGCCCGAGCGTTTGATGGCAATCGCCCCAAACGCCCAGCCCATGACCGCAGCGGTGAGCGTGCCCGCCAGAATGCCGGTCTCAGGCGACCAGCCTTGCTCCTTGCATAGGTAGCCGCACACATAAGCGGCACCGCCAAAAAATGCCGCGTGACCAAATGACAGCAGGCCCACATAACCCAGCAGCAGGTTGAAGGCGCAGGCAAACAGCGCAAAGCACAGCATCTTCATCAAAAAAGTGGGGTACAGGGCAAACGGGGCCAGCACGCCCACCACCGCCAGAGCCACAAACATCAAGACCGTGCGCCGTGATTCGGCGGCAGAACGGGCAGCGTAATTGGATTTCATTGTTTTTTCCTTCGAGCAAGCTTGGGTGGCGCTTAGGCCTGTTTGCCGAACAGGCCAGCGGGGCGCAGCAGCAAAACCACCACCATGATCACGAAAATTACCACCGCAGAGGCCTCGGGGTAAATCACTTTGGTCAGGCCTTCAACAATGCCCAGACCCAATCCGGTGACGATGGAGCCCAAAATTGAACCCATGCCACCAATCACCACCACGGCAAAAACCACAATGATCAGGTTGGAGCCCATCAGCGGGTTGACCTGCACCACAGGTGCAGCCAGCACCCCTGCAAAGGCCGCCAGCGCCACGCCGACACCGTAAGTGGCAGTGACCAGCACCGGCACATTGATGCCCAGAGCCTGCACCAGCTCAGGCTTTTCAGTGGCGGCACGCAAGGTGGCACCCAGGCTGGTTTTTTCAATGGTGTACCAAGTGACGGCGCAGACGCTTAACGCGGCCAGAACCACCCAGCCGCGGTACAGCGGCAAGTACATGAAGCCAAGGTCAATGCCGCCTTGAAGCAACTCAGGCACCTCGTAGGTCTCACCGGAAATGCCATACAAATTGCGGAACACACCCTCGGCAATCAGCGCCAGCCCAAAGGTCAGCAACAGGCTGTAAAGGTGGTCCAGCTGGTAGAGATGGCGCAGCAGCAAGCGCTCAATCACGATGCCCATGACACCCACTATCACGGGGGTGAGCACCAGGGACGCCCAGTAACTCATGCCAAACTGGGTCAAGCCAATCCACGACACAAACGCCCCCATCATGTAGAGCGCGCCGTGCGAGAAGTTAATGATGTTCAGGAGGCCGAAAATAATCGCCAGCCCCAAGCTCAGTACCGCGTAAAACGAGCCGTTGATCAGCCCTAAAAATAGCTGACCCAACAGGGCCTGGGACGATATGCCGAAGATTTCCATTGCGACTCCTGATCCGGTTAACTTACTTTTTCACCAAAGGGCAGGTCGATGCCGACAGCGGCTGGAAAGCTTCGGCCGCTGGAATCGTGGCCCGCACGTGGTAGTAGTCCCAAGGTGTCTTGGATTCGGCTGGCTTTTTGACTTGCAGCAGGTACATGTCGTGCACCATGCGGCCGTCGACGCGGATGCTGCCGTTCTTGGCAAAGAAGTCGTTGATGGGCGTCTTCTTCATTTGCGTCATCACTTTGGCGGTGTCATCGGTGTTGATGGCCTTGACCGCTTTCAGATAATGCATCACAGACGAGTATTGGCCCGCCTGAATCATGGTGGGCATGCGCTTGGTCTTGTCAAAGAAACGCTTGGACCAGGCACGGGTTTCTTCGTTCAAGTCCCAGTAGAAACCTTCGGTCAGGTACATGTTCTGGGTGGTTTTGAGGCCCAGTGAGTGAATGTCGGTGATGAACATCAACAAGCCTGCCAGTTGCTGCTTTTGCGTGATGCCAAATTCAGCTGCCTGCTTGATGGCATTGATGGTGTCGCCACCGGCATTGGCCAGACCAATGATTTGCGCACCAGAAGCCTGGGCCTTGAGCAAATAGGAAGAGAAATCAGAGCCAGGGAACGGGTGACGCACGGCGCCCACCACTTCACCGCCATTGGCCTTGACCACATCGCCGGCGTCTTTTTCGAGAGAGTGACCAAAAGCGTAATCAGCGGTCAGAAAGAACCACTTCTTGCCGCCTTGCTTCACCACCGCCTTGGCGGTACCGTTGGCCACGGCGTAGGTGTCGTAGGTCCACTGCACGGTCACATCGTTACAGTCTTTGTTGGTCACCAGCGTGGAGGCCGC
>JBIJDQ010000225.1:0-4606 GCA_044344025.1 Rhodoferax sp. | reverse complement strand
CAGCGAACAAAGCGGATCAGTGACCCAAATTGGGGGTGCCATAGGGCAGTTGTCCAAGGCCACCCAACAGAATGCATCGGCCTCCGAAGAGTTGGCTGCCACCAGCGAAGAGCTTTCTGCACAAGCCGGGCAACTGCAGCAAAGCATCGCGTTTTTCAACACCGGCGCAGTCAAGGCGGCCAAACCTGCTCGAGTTGGTGCGTCTGCGTCTGAGCGTCGAACCGGTGCGGTGCTGCCCAATCGGACAAGTGCGCCCGCGCTGGCTGTGCCGCGACGCTCGGCTGCCAACTTCCGTCCCTATTAAGAAAGCCCTGTGTGTCCACCGTTTCATTCAGTGACCGAGAGTTCAAGCGCATCAGTGAAATCATGTACCAGGCCGCTGGGCTGTCCTTCAATGATTCCAAAAAATCGCTGATCCAGTCCCGGCTCGCCACCCGCATCCAGCGCATGGGTTTGGGCAGTTTTGGCGATTACATTGCGTTGCTTGAAGACGAGTCCCAAGCCGCCGAATTCCAGATGGCAGTCGACTTGCTCACCACAAACGAGACCTATTTTTTCCGCGAACCCAAACACTACGAATTGCTTGAAAAAGAATTCACCGACCGGCGCAGCCGGGCACCTGTTGCCATCTGGAGTGCGGCGTCGAGCTTTGGTGATGAGGCTTACAGCACCGCCATGTTGCTGTCCGACATGCAAACCCAGGGTCGTGTCGGGCCAGACTGGTCTATTTTGGCCACCGACATCAGCCACCGTGTGTTGCTCAGCGCCAAAGAAGCGGTTTACCCGGCTGACCGCCTGCGTGCTGTGAGCCCCGAGCGTTTGCGACGTTATTGTCTCCGGGGTGATGGAGATTCCGAGGGGCAAATCCTGATTCAGGACAAGATTCGCGAGCGGGTGCAGTTTGGCATGCTCAACCTGTGCAAGCCAATCCATGGCATTGGGCCGTTTGATGTGATTTTTCTTCGCAACGTGTTGATCTACTTTGACATTCCCACAAAAATTGAAGTGGTTGACCGTGTGCTGGCCACGCTCAAGCCCGGTGGCTTGTTTTTCTTGGGCACCGCCGAAGGCCGGGTGGCTTGTCAAACACCGCTGCAAACGGTGCAGCCGGGTGCGTTTCGCAAGACCGCGTAATGGCCACCTTTGAACTCATGCCGGGTGATGTGGCACTGGGCTACGCGGGTGATCAGCTCAAGACCCTGCTGGGCTCGTGCGTCAGCGTCATTCTGACCGATCCACGCCGCACCGTGGGGGTGATGTGCCACATCGTGCATGTGGGCCACCCCAATGCAGCCAATCACAACAACACCGCGTTTGGTTCGGTGGCCATGGCAGAGATGACCCGGCGCCTGTACGCCATCGGTTTTGCACCGCGCAGCTGCGAGGCCTACGTGGTGGGTGGGGGCAACATGTTTCCGGCCTTGGTGACCCACCACCATGTGGGGCTAAACAACATTGATTGGGTGATGGGTTACCTTGAGCACCACAAAATCCGGGTGTTAAAAGAAGACTTGGGTGGCACCACTTACCGAAAACTTGTGTGGACGGTAGGCCCTGGTGAACCCAAAGTCGAGAACGTATCTTCAAGTTAGGAACAAGAGCATGGTTGTGAAAGTATTTGTGGTGGACGACTCCGCTGTGGTCAGGCAGGCGTTGGCCCACATGTTGGCCGGCAACGCCGAGGTGGAGCTGATTGGCAGCGCGCCCAACCCGCTGCTGGCGATGGAGGCCATACGCAAGAATCCGCCTGATGTGCTGCTGCTGGACATTGAAATGCCGGGCATGGACGGGTTGACTTTCTTGCGCCAGATCATGGCCAGCAACCCTATTCCTACCGTGATTTGCTCAACGCTGTCGGTGGAAGGCAGTCGGGTCGCACTGGACGCGCTTTCCGCAGGTGCGGTCGCGGTGCTGGCCAAGCCCAAGCTGGGTTTGAAGCAGCACCTTGATGACTCTCGTCATGAAATGATTCAAACCCTTAAAACGGCGGCCCGCGCCCGGCCAAGGGCGCGGGGGGTTTTACCTGCAAGCGTTACCCGCCCGACTGCAGGGGTTGCAAGCCCGCTTGCTGGCGGCGCAACATCGTCGGGGTTTTTGCCGGTGCCCCGGGCCCCCGCGCTGTCAGGGGTGCATGCCTTTGCCATGAATAAACCTGTGGTGATAGGCAGCTCAACCGGTGGCACACAGGCGCTGGAACTGGTGTTGACCAGCCTGCCCGCCGATGCGCCTGGTATTGCCATTACCCAGCACATGCCTGAGAAATTTACCGCCATGTACGCCCAGCGCCTGAATGGCATTTGCGCCATGAATGTACGTGAGGCCAAAGACGGTGACCGGTTGGAACGTGGTGTGGCCCTGATTGCACCAGGCGGCTTGCACATGAAGTTGACCAAATCAAATGGCCAGTATTACGTTAAGGTCATGGATGGTCCACCGGTTAACCGCCACAAACCATCGGTGGACGTGTTGTTCAAGTCGGCCGCCGAATGCGCTGGGCGCGACGCTCTGGCCATCATCATGACCGGCATGGGCGACGATGGCGCACGCGGCATGAAAACCATGCACGATGCCGGGGCTCGAACCATTGCTCAAAACGAGGAAACCTGTGTGGTCTTTGGCATGCCCAAGGAAGCCATCAAGCTCGGGGCGGTGGACGACATCTTGCCGCTGGAGAGCATGGCACGCGCCATATTGTTATTTGACTCCAGGGCTTGATTCCGCTAACAATTTAATAGCTTTTAACGCTTATCCGACAAGCGCTACAGGCTGATTTCATCGTATTTGTTCGGCTTGAATGCGCAAAAGCTCGCAGGCCACGGCGGCACCCGCAAAATCAAAGGCCGCCATGGCTTTGGTCAGTGTCTCATAGGCAGGGAGCCTATTCAAGGCATCGGACTGTCCAAGCTGCTCAAACACCGTCACTGCCTGCATGTCTGAGGCGCGCAACAGGGAATGCAGTTGCGCAAGCAAATCCAGAGCCTGGGTTGGGAGGGTGCTGTTGGACACGCTGGTGAGTTGTGGCGCGGGCAGCGGGGAGGCATAGCCCTGGGCCACCTGGGACAGCACGGTTTGCGTGTTGGCCACCGCCGCGTTGAATTCGCGGTAAAACTTGTCGGGGTCCAGTGCGGCAAGTGTGTCGGTCTGGGCTTGGGCCGCCTTGACCGCCAGTTCGCACTTGCGCGCCACGGCAGCCAGGTAACTTGCCCCCACTGTGGCCGCGAGCCCCTTGAGTGTGTGCAGCAGGCGCGCTGCACCCAGCAGATCGGCGTGTTCCAGGCAATGCGCCAGTTGTGCGGGTTGGGTGACAAGGTCTTTCAGAAAAGCCTCCAGCACCCGGGCGTACAGGGCCTGGTTGCCGCCCAGACGCTCCAGCGCGGCTGTGACATCAACCGTACCTTTGGGCGGCAAGGGCTGCTCTGGTGGCGCACTGGAGGCCGGGGCTGAGGGCTTGGCCCTCAAGGGTGCATGGCTGGTACTGGCCTTGGTCAATTGCAGCAGCAGGCCAACCAGTTGCACCAGGTTAAAGGGTTTGCCAATGTGCTCGTTCATGCCTACTGCCAGGCAGGCCTCACGGTCTGAGGCCATGGCGTTGGCGGTCATGGCAATGATGGGCAGCTCCGTCAGACCCAACTGTTGGCGCAGCATGCGGGTGGCATCGTAGCCGTCCATCACCGGCATCTGGATGTCCATCAACACCGCGTCAAACGGCGAGCCTGTCTCGATGGCATGGCGCACTGCTTCCACACCCAGTTGGCCGTTGTCGGCAAGTTCAACCTTCGCACCTTCCTGGCTGAGCATTTCCTGCGCCACCTGCTGGTTGACAAAGTTGTCTTCCACCACCAGCAGGCGCAAGCCCTTCAGGGGTTGAGGTCTGGCAGGTAAATCTGGTGTAACTTCGGTCGACGTGCGGCTGGCCAGCGCGTCAGATACGGCATCCAGCAGCATGGACGCAGTCACTGGTTTAACCAGAAACCCGTGCAAACGCGCCTGGTCTTGTGCACTGCGCTGGGTCAGCATGTCGCGGCCATGCGCAGTGACCATGACCACAATTGGGGGCTGGGTGTCAGTGTGGGTTGATTGCAGCGCTTCAATGGTTCCCCAGCCATCCATGCCCGGCATTTGCCAGTCAATGAACATGGCCTGATGGGGAGGCTCCCCGGCGCTGCGGCGTGCTTGTACCAACGCGAGGGCGGTTTCACCGTCGGGCGCCATGTCCACTTGCCAGCCCAGCGATTCGGCCATGGCACCAAGCACCTCGCGGGCACAGGCGTTGTCGTCGACCACCAGCACGCGCAAGTTGGCTGCAGACGGGTGGTGCGCGGGGGTGTGTGGTGCAGCCTCGGCCAGGGGCACGGCAGACACCGGCAGGGTGAGGGTAAAAGAAAAGGTGCTGCCCTTGCCGACAGTGCTTTCCAGCATCAGCTCAGCCCCCATCAGGGACAGCAGTTTGCGGCTGATGGAGAGCCCCAGTCCGGTGCCACCAAAGCGCCGTGTGGTGGATGCCTCGGCCTGCGAGAAACCGCTGAAGATGTGCTGCTGCTTTTCGGGTGCAATGCCGATACCGCTGTCACGCACCGAAAAAAGCAGTGTGGTGTGGGTGGGCGTA
>JBIJDQ010000226.1:0-4606 GCA_044344025.1 Rhodoferax sp. | reverse complement strand
CAATGCCGCCCGGCAGGGCCACAAAACCATCGGACAGCTCGGCCATCAGGGTCTTGCGCTCGTGCATCGACTGGGTGATGTGCAGTGCGGTCAGGCCACTGTGCGCAACCTCCCTGCGCGCCAGCGCCTCGGGGATCACGCCCACAGCCCGCCCACCGAGCTGCAGCACCGCGTCGGCCACCATGCCCATGATGCCAATGCTGGCACCGCCGTAAACCAGGCCCAGGTCGCGCTCGACCATGGCCCTTGCCATCGCCCGCGCCGCCTCGGCATAAGCCTCAAGCCGCCCCGCGCTGGAGCCGCAATAAACACAGATATTTTTCATGAATTGCTCCCGATAACTACAAAATCACCGCTCACCCGCCACGTCAATCGATGCACCGGTGGTGTAGGCCGCACCCTCTGACAGCAACCATAACACTGCCTTGGACGCGGCATAGTCTACATACCCAAACACCAGCCCGGTCTGGGCTGCTACATTCTTGGACTTGCCCGCTCACACCCGTCACAAAAGCCCCATGTCGACCACCTCATCCGGCACGCCACACCCCGGCGCGCCACCCATTTCCGTGCTGACGCTCTCGGTTCCCGTGGCCATGGGTTATGTGCCGCTGGGCATGGTGTTTGGCTTTTTGTTTGTGCAGGCCGGGGCGTCCTGGTGGCTGGCGTTGCTGGCCAGTGTGGTGGTGTTTGCCGGGGCTGCACAGTTCATGATGGTGCCCATGTTGGCGGCCAGCCTGCCCATTGCCGCCATTGCGCTGGCCACTTTGGTGGTCAACCTGCGCCATGTGTTTTATGGCCTGTCGCTGCTCGACAAGTTGCCGGTGCAACCCTGGGCGCGCTGGTACCTGGTGTTTGCCTTGACGGACGAGACCTATTCGGTGTTGACCACCCTGCCTGCGGGCACCAGCACACGCCAGATGGTGGCCGTGGCCCTGCTCAACCAGGGCTGGTGGGTGCTGGGCACGCTGCTGGGTGCGGTGATCGGCACCCAGGCACAAGTGCCCTTGGTGGGGCTGGACTTTGCCTTGGCGGCGTTATTTGCCGTGTTGGCCGTGGAGCAATGGCGCAGCGCCCATAGCGCCGCGCCACTTTGGGTGGCGGTGCTGAGCTACGCCATGGCCCAGGCCGTGATGCCGCAGCAGGCCCTGCTGGGTGCCATTGGCTTGAGTGTGCTGGCGGGGCTGATGTGGCCCGGAGCGG
This sequence comes from Rhodoferax sp., assembly GCA_044344025.1. Lineage (GTDB taxonomy): Bacteria > Pseudomonadota > Gammaproteobacteria > Burkholderiales > Burkholderiaceae_C > Rhodoferax. The sequence continues at coordinate 3,403 of JBIJDQ010000226.1, read as the reverse complement.
CAAAAACAGATTCCAAGAAGGAAAGTAAGTCGTGATTGACACACCTTATGCCCTGGGCGCTTTGGCAGCCATGGCGGCAGTCACCTTTGGCCTGCGGGCGCTGCCTTTTCTGGCCGCCCGTTTTTTGCAGAGCCACCCGCTGGTGCAGCGTTTGGGTAAATTTTTGCCCCTGGCCATCATGACGCTGCTGCTGTTGCACACCGTGGTGGGCAACGCCCGGCAAAACCCGTCCGGCCCCTGGGCAGAACTGGCCGCAGTCGCCACCGTGATGGCCTTGCAATGGTGGCGCAAACACGCGCTGTTGAGTATTTTGGCAGGGACAGCGCTGTATGTGCTGCTGCGCAATGCGGGAATGACGGTTTAGATGATTTTTTTAGTCAAATCGGCCTGTAGTGCTTGATGGATAGGCGCAGAAAGCTATCTATTTGATAGTATATCCAGACACAAATTCACGCCACCCCATGACAGCGCAGTCTTGCCTGGCGTAGCTGCCAATGCCGCCGAAAATGATGATTGGCGTGCAAGTTGGTGTGTCAGCCATGCCGCTCCATTTGCGCACCGCCTGTGGCCAATCTGAGGCAAAAGTACTGCCGGATTTGATCTCGATGGCCTGTAGGCCCTGGGGGGTTTCCAGCACCACATCCACCTCATGGCCCACGTTGTCGCGCCAAAAATAGAGGTCTGCACTCTGCCCGGCGTTGAAGCGCTGTTTGACCAACTCTGAAACCACCCAAGTTTCAAACAAGGCACCTCGTGCGGCATGGGTTTCGATGGTGGCGGCCTCCCGAATTCCCAGCAGCCAAGCCATGAGACCCACGTCCAAAAAATACAGTTTGGGTGTTTTGACCAAGCGCTTGCCAAAGTTGCGGTGATAGGGCTGCAAGCGCATGACCAGGTAGCTGGTTTCCAGCACTGACAACCATTTGCCCGCTGTGACTGCCGAAATGCCGCAGTCGGCCCCCAACGCCGCCAAATTGAGCAGTTGCCCTGAACGCGCCGCACACATGCGCACAAACCGGTGAAACTGGCTTAAGTCCTGCACCGCCAACAGTTGGCGCACGTCGCGCTCCAGATAAGTGGCCACATAGTTGGGAAACCAATCGGTAGGTGCCAAGGGGCGGTCGTACAAGGCCGGGTAACCGCCGCTGAACAACAGGGCATCCAAGGTTTCCGGCAGACGATCCGGCCCCAACTCACTGCCAGACAGAGGCAACAACTCGACCCGCCCGACACGTCCGGCCAGGCTTTGTGTGATGCCCGCCAGCAGGTCAAATTGAGCCGAGCCCGTCAAGATGAAATCACCCATGCGCCGACGTTCATCCACCATTTGCTGCAGCCAGGACAACAACTGCGGGCTGCGCTGAACTTCGTCAAGAATAGCGCCGTCTCCAAAACGCGCCAAAAACCGCTGGGGGTCAGTCAATGCAAACTCACGTTCCTGTGGGTTTTCCAGTGACACATAGGGCTTGTCTGCAAACAAGGCGCGGGCCAGCGTGGTTTTTCCAGACTGACGCGGTCCGGTAATTGCCAACACAGGGAACCCTAAGACCAGTCGTTTTAGCGTACTTGAAGCTTCACGGGGAATCATGTTTTTACAAATCAAAAGTCTCGATATCGAATTGTAAGATCAACCTCCTCTGTGACTGTCAATGCACCCACAGGTCTTGGTTTGCACTTCGCGTAACCGCCGCCATCGCCACACTGCCAGAGGGTATGAAATGCCGTACATAGAGGGCCAGTGTGCCAGTTGTCACGATTTGGGACAGGTGACCCAGATCACCACACCAACTTGGCTAAAAAATCACTTAAAGAACAGAAAAAATCGTTTTAAATCAATGAGCTAATCAAGCTGAAGATGCTGGCACGCGACTTGATAGATAAAAGAACCCGCAAGGGAAATTTCATTCAATCAGGCAACCAAAGAGGATTCAAGATGATCTACGCAGCACCCGGCACCCTAGACGCAAAAATTGCGTTCAAGGCACAGTACAACAACTTTATTGGCGGCCAGTTTGTCGCCCCGGTCAAAGGCCAGTACTTTGACGTGATCACACCCACCACCGGCAAGGTCTTCACCCAGGCCGCCCGTTCGACTTCCGAAGACATCGATCTGGCGCTTGACGCTGCTCATGCCGCCGCCGATGCCTGGGGCAAAACCCCCGCTGCTGAGCGCTCCAACCTGTTGTTGAAAATCGCCGACCGCCTGGAAGCCAACCTGGAGCTGCTGGCCTACGCCGAAACCGTGGACAACGGCAAGCCGATCCGCGAAACGCTTAACGCCGACATTCCGCTGACCATTGACCATTTCCGCTACTTTGCCGGTTGCCTGCGCTCGCAAGAAGGTGGTTTGAGCAACATTGACGAGAACACCGTGGCCTACCACTTTCAGGAGCCACTGGGTGTCGTCGGTCAGATCATTCCCTGGAACTTCCCGATTTTGATGGCCGCCTGGAAACTGGCCCCCGCCATTGGTGCCGGCAACTGCGTGGTGCTCAAACCCGCTGAATCCACCCCGATCAGCATCTTGATTTTGGCCGAGCTGATTGCCGACCTGCTGCCCCCAGGTGTGCTCAACATCGTCAACGGCTATGGCCGTGAAGCCGGTATGCCACTGGCATCGAGCAAACGCATTGCCAAAATCGCCTTCACCGGCTCCACCAGCACAGGCCGCGTGATTGCCCAGGCCGCTGCCAACAACCTGATTCCCGCCACGCTGGAACTCGGTGGCAAGTCGCCCAATGTGTTTTTTGCCGACATCATGGACAAGGACGACAGCTTTTTGGACAAGGCCATTGAAGGCTTGGTGCTGTTTGCCTTCAACCAGGGCGAGGTTTGCACTTGCCCATCACGCGCCCTGATCCAGGAGTCAATTTACGACGCGTTCATGGAGCGTGTGCTCAAGCGTGTGGCCGCCATCGTGCAAGGCAGCCCGTTGGATACCAACACCATGATGGGTGCCCAAGCCTCCAAAGAGCAATTGACCAAAATCTTGTCTTACCTTGATCTGGGCAAACAAGAAGGCGCTGAAGTGCTGATTGGTGGCGAGCAAGCCATGCTTGAGGGTGATCTGGCAGGTGGTTACTACGTGCAGCCCACGCTGTTCAAGGGCCACAACAAGATGCGCATTTTCCAGGAAGAGATTTTTGGCCCTGTGCTCGCGGTGACGACCTTCAAGGATGAAGCTGAAGCCCTTGAGATTGCCAACGACACGCTTTACGGTTTGGGTGCTGGCGTGTGGAGCCGCAACGGCAATGTGGCTTACCGCATGGGCCGTGCCATCAAAGCTGGCCGCGTCTGGACCAACTGCTACCACGCTTACCCGGCCCACGCCGCGTTTGGTGGCTACAAAGAGTCCGGCATCGGGCGTGAAACCCACAAGGTGATGTTGGACCATTACCAGCAG
>JBIJDQ010000224.1:0-4646 GCA_044344025.1 Rhodoferax sp. | reverse complement strand
AAGCTGGCGGTTCTTCATCAGCTCCACCGATTCGCCAAAGCCCAAATACTCCACTTTGGCGAAATCTTTGTAGGTCAGTCCGGCGGCTTTCAGAATGGCACGGGCGTTTAGCTCGGTGCCAGACTTGGGTGCGCCAACCGAGATGCGCTTGCCTTTGAGGTCGGCAATGGTCTTGATCCCGGATTCTGTGTTGGCAATGATCTGGACGTAATTGGGGTACAGGCCGGCCACCGCACGAAGTTTTTTCAGAGGTGTTTTGAACCCCGCCTCTTCATCACCCTTCCAGGCGTCAGACACCGAGTCGCCCAGCGCGAATGCCACCTCACCCTTGCCTTGTTGCAGCAGGTTCAGGTTTTCTGCCGAAGCCTTGGTGGCTTGCACCGAGATTTTGGTGCTGGGCAGAACCTTGCCGTAAGCCTGGCTCAAGGCCACGCCCAGAGGGTAATAGATACCACTTTGGCCACCGGTCAGCACATTGATGAAACTCTGCTGCGCCACAGCGGCGGGCACAGCCATCAGCGTGGCTACCCCAACCAGCCCCAGGCAGAGCGCGCGGCGTGTAGGTGCCAATGGTTTGTTTGTCATACCAGTCTCCAATAGATAGAGGTGACGCACTACGGGATGTAGCACCGTATTCACCATAAACCCAGTGTCGCGTGCGAAGCTGTTGATGTCATCCGTAACATGTGCGCAGGCGTCTGCGTAATCCTACTTAGGGGGTTTCCCGAGCAGGCGCGCTTGGCTGGCTCAGAGCTGGTGGTCGCGGATAAGCCGATCCAGTTCCGTGGCAGTGGTCAAGCCAAGTTTGGCGTAAACCCTGGCGCGGTGGGTTTCAACTGTTCTGGGTTCGCAGGCAGGAGTCAGTGTGCAGGCAATCTCCTTGTTTGAGCTTCCGTTGGCCACATGGCGGGACACCTCCTGCTCACGGTCAGTGAGCTTGCACCACAGCGTTTCCGCCTTTTGACGGGCCTCTGCTGCGGCTCCCAATGCGGCTGCGCGAGCCAGTGCCAGCCTGATCTTCTCCAGAAAAATGTCTTCGCTACAGGGTTTTTCCAACCAGCCAAAAGCACCTCGCTGAACGGCATCCACGGCCGTGGCGATGTCGCCATTGCCAGACAAAAAAAGCACCACCAGGGTGCTGGACCGCAAACGCAGCTCATCGAAAACCTGCAAACCACTCATGCCATTCATGCGCAAGTCCAGAATCACGCATCCGCCTTCCTGCAACTTGGCCGAGCTGAGGAAGCGCTCGCCGGAATCAAAAGCCTGCACCGCGTAGCCGCGTGACAACAACAACATACCCAGTGAGTGGCGCACAGCGGCATCGTCGTCAACCACATAGAGATTGAGATTGTTCATGGTATGTAAGCCAGCTGAATGGTAAAAAAAGCACCGCCGCCCGCGCGGTTCTCAAACGTTAGACGACCACGGTGGCTCTCGATGATGGAGCGGCAAATGTTCATCCCCAAGCCCAATCCATCCGGTTTGGTGGTGAAAAAAGGCTCAAAAATATGCAAGGCCACCTCGTCACTGATGCCCATCCCCCGATCGAGCACCCGCACATAAACCACATCGTCAGCCTGTAGGGTTTCAATCTCCACCACGCGGGCTTCTGAAGCAGTGTTTTGCATGGCGTGCAAACTGTTCACCACAAGGTTCAGAATCACCTGACCCAGCAGCACACGGTCGCCGAACACCTTGTGCAAATCTGGCGGCAAGCGCCTCACGATGCGTGCCCCATGTGTACGAATTTCGGCCTGTAGCAAGATCAGGATGTTGTCGATGATGTCGTTGAGCGAGCAAGTCTCCATGCCGTGCGTCTGCTGCTGTGCCAAACCGCGAATGCGTCGCACAATTTCACCCGAGCGCTGGGCCTGAGCCTTGATTTCGTCCAGGCTATCCACCAAAAGCGCCTGGTTTCCCTGTTGCGCAAAGGCTTGCGCAGCGCTGGCGAAATTGCTCAACGCCATCAGAGGCTGGTTCAATTCATGGGCAAGGGTTGAGGCCATTTCGCCAAGGCTGGCCAAACGGGCGCTGTGCTGCAACTGTCTGTCGTGCAGGCGTTGCCTGGCTTCACCCCGCTTTTGCTCGCTGATGTCCACCACCGAACTCATCCAGCCATTTTGGTGCCCAGTGGCATCCACCAGTGGTGCGGTGTAAACCATGGTGTGCACCTCGTGTCCGTCTTTGTGCAGAATGCGCGACTCAAAACCCGTCAGTGCGGCCCCCCCGCTCAAGGCCGCGTTGTTGTCCTGCCAGTGTCGGTCCAGATCATCCGGGTGCCAGTACGGGTAAGGTGGCAGGCGCCCCATCAGTTCATCTGCACCATACCCGGTGATCTCGCATAGAGCAGGGTTCACGTACACAATTCGCCCTTGCAGATCCCGGGCGCGCATGCCCACGAGCAGTGAGTCTTCCATCGCCTTGCGAAAGGCGTGGGCTTCATGCAGTTCGCTGGTGCGTTCATGCACCAACACTTCCAACTCGTCTTTGGCATCGCGTTGCTCCCTGAACCGGCGCTCGCGCAAGCGCCAAAAAAGTCCACCCAGCAGAGCAAGGCCAGCCACCAGCGACCCCAGCGCCCAGGTGATGATGCGGGCCTCGGTGACTGGTGCATCGTCAGCCATCACGGTCAGTGTCCAGCCCAGTTCGGGAACGAAGTCATCCAGTGCCAAAAAACTTCTGGTGCGTCCACCCAAATTGGCTTGCACCTGGTAGCCAGACTGCCCTGCCACACGAGTCAGTTGCCAGGGCACCGGGGCGAAATCAATGCGCGTGCCGTACTGCTTGTCCAAACGGACGGCATCCACATCCTCTGACGACAGCGATTTTTTTGTCTGGTACAACCACGCTGGCACCGAGCCCATAAAAAAGATGCCGCGCGCATCTGCCAGCATGATGGGTGCGCGGGCGTTGGCCCAGGTGGTTTCGATTTGACGCAGACTGACCTTGACGGCCACCACACCAAGCAGTACGCCACCCTGCAAAACCGGGGCCGCGATGAACAGTCCGGGGTCTCCGGTGGTTTGGCCCACACCGTAAAACATGGCGCGACGGCCCTCACGCGCATCCCTGAAATAGGGACGATTGGCATAACTCTTGCCCACAAAGCTTTGCGCGGTGGGTGCCTTCCAGTTGCTCGCCACCAGCGTTGTGCCATCTGCGTCCATCACGTACAAGGCCAAGGAGCCCGCACGTCGGTTCACATCCTCAAGGTAGCGGTTCACGCGAGCTTTCAAAACCAGGTCGGTGGGGGAGCTTAGTGCAGCGATCAGGTCTGGGTGCTGGGCTGCCGTGTAAGGCAAATAATTGAAATTGACCACCGCACCGCGCAACGCAAGCGTGTGGACTTCGAGGTCGCGCGTGATTCCGTCAGCCAAGGATTTGGCTTCTCGGGCGGCAGCCCATTGACCAGTCCACCCAATTAACCCCGCAGTGCAGAGCATCAGCACCCAGAGTGCCAGTTTACGATAGCGCTCAGTGGCAGTGTTTGCTGGGAGGGCCGTGAGCTTGTCGGTCATGTCGACAATTGTGCAAGAGAATGCTTTGCCCCAGCAAAATTTCGCCGAGGCACCCCTCACGCCAGCATGTCAAACCCCTGCGCCTCCACCTGCATGAAGGCGCGGGTTAGCTCGGCCACGGCAGCGTAGAAACGGGCTTTGGGGTGTTTTTGCAATGTGTCACACAGCGTCATGACCCAGGGCTGCATGTGCGCTACAAAAAACGACTGCTGACGTGTCAGGTTGGCCACGGCCACATCGTCACCGGCAATCAAGTAACGCATCACCTCGCACAGGTAGGCGATGTGGTCTTCGGTTTCGCTCATGGCCTCGTCTCGCGCCAAACCCAGGCTGTTGAGCTCTGTGCGCAGGCGGGCCAGGGGTTTTTCATTCAAAAAACCACTCAGATAATGAGAACCGTACAGGTACACCTCAGGCTTGCCCACACCACCAAACAAGGCGTCAAACTCGGCAGCGATCTGCGCGTCGGTCATGTCACGCGCCACGCCCACCAGAGCACGCCAGGGTTCTTCCAGAAACGCACCTGCCGCTGGCGTATCGGTAGCGGCTACCCGCAAGTCCGCTATAAATTCAGTAGCTGGTGGTGCATAGTAGACAAGCGCTAGAAGCCCATAAAGCTCTGAACGGGCGGTTTCTTCGTCAAGTGCGCTACTGGCAGCGCTGTCTGGCATTGGCATCATGATTTGAGGTCCGTGATTTTGATTTCGTTGGTCGATGAGTAAATGTCAACCACCCGGCAGTCGCCACACATCTTCAGGCGCTCCAGTGCCGGCCCCTGAAACATGCTGTGCCCTGCCAGCTTGCCCAGCATGGCTTCAATGCCTCTTAAAGTGCCAAAGGGTTTTCCACAACGCACGCAGGCGTAAGGCTTCATCTCGTTGAGCAGCACAAAGTCCTTGCGCTGGGATGCCAGGTTGAGCTGGGGCACCAGCGACAAAGCCTTCTCAGGGCAAGTGCTGACACACAAGCCGCACTGCACACAATTTTTTTCAATAAAACGCAGCTGGGGTGACTGCAGGTTGTCGGCCAGCGCACTGGCCGGGCAAGCGTTTACACAGCTCAGGCACAGCGTGCAAGCCTCTTTGTTGATGGCCAGCGTGCCCAAAGGTGACCCGGTGGTGGGCA
>JBIJDQ010000223.1:0-4651 GCA_044344025.1 Rhodoferax sp. | reverse complement strand
TTATAAATGTTCATGAAATGCCTCCCGGGTCAAAGCTGACCGAGTTTTTGCAGCATCTGGTCAGAGGTTTGGATCGCTTTGGAGTTCATCTCATAGGCGCGCTGCGTCTGGATCATGGTGACGAGTTCTTGCACCACGTTCACGTTGGAGGTTTCCACAAAGCCTTGCATCAGTGCCCCCATGCCGTCTGCGCCCGGCGTGCCCGCCTGGGGCTGGCCAGAAGCCGCGCTCTCGGCATACAGGTTGCCACCCAGCGGGGTCAGCCCAGCCGGGTTGATGAACCGGGCGGTGGCGATGGTGCCTATGCCCTGCGGCGCAGCAGTGCCTGCGATGGTGGCCGATACCGTGCCGTCGCCCGCAATCGTCACACTGGTGGCGTTGGCTGGTACGGTGACACCATTGGCAATTGGCAGGCCGGTGGCGGTGACCAGGGTGCCGGCTGAATTGACCTGGAACGAGCCGTCGCGGGTGTAGCTGGTGGTGCCGTCCGGCATGGTGACCTGAAAGAAGCCGTCGCCCTGAATCGCCACATCGAGCTTGTTGCTGGTTTGTTGCAGGTTGCCTTGGGCAAACGAGCGGCTGGTGGCGACCGTGCGTACCCCCAAACCGATTTGCAAACCGGTAGGCAGGGTGGACTGCTCGGTGCTGTTGGCCCCCACCTGGCGCAGGTTTTGGTACATCAGGTCTTCAAATACTGCCGTTGAGCGCTTGAAACCGTTGGTCGACACATTGGCCAGGTTATTGGAGATGACATCCAGCTGGGTTTGCTGGGCTTCCATGCCGGTCTTGGAAATCCATAGCGAGTTGATCATGGTGGTGTCCTGAAAAAAATTAGCCTTGTATGCTGAGTAACTGGGCGGCAGCGCGATCACTGGACTCTGCGGTTTGCATCAGACGGGTCTGGGCATCAAACTGGCGGGCCGCCTGAATCATGCTGACCATGGTCTCGATGGCATTGACGTTGGAGCCCTCGATCACCCCCAGCTGTAGCCGGGCAACGTTGTCGTTGGGCATGGGCTCGCCCGAGGTGGTGCGAAACAGCCCGTCTTCACCCCGTTTGAGGGGGTCGTCTGCGGTGGGTGTGGCCACTTTCAGGCGGCCAATGCCAGTGCTGGGCTGTTTGCCTACCTTGGCCGTCAGAATGCCGTCAATGCCCAGCGTGACCTCGGCCCCCGCAGGCACGGTGATGGGTGCGCCACCGTCGCTTAACACGGTCAGACCGGTGTTGGTTTTCAGTGTGCCATCGGGCGCCACCTCAAAGGAGCCGTTGCGTGTGTAAGCCTCGGTGCCGTCACGGCCCTGCACACCAAACCACGAGTTCCCGGTGGTCATGGCATCCATGGCGCGCCCGGTGCGCTGCGGCGTACCGGGCAGGTCCAGAAAGCCAGGTGTGGCTTCCAGCGCCATCACCCGGGTGCTGGCACCGTCGCCGCGCACGGGCACTGAGCGGTAGGTGGACAGCTCGGCGCGAAAACCGTTGGTGGAAACGTTGGCCAGGTTGTTGGCAAGCACGGCCTGGCGATGCTCGGCGGCATTGGCCCCGGTCATGGCGGTGTAGATCAGGCGGTCCATGGTGACTCCTTGTCAAGCGGGCATCAAGCGCGGGGAGTTAGCGCAGGTTGACCAGCGTCGACATGACTTGGTCTTGCGTTTTGATGGTTTGCGCGTTGGCTTGGTAAGCCCGTTGAGCAGTCATCATGTTGACCAGCTCGGCGGTCAAGTCGACGTTGGATTCTTCGAGTGCGCCAGCGCGTACGGCACCAAACCGGCCTGAACCGGGCGAACCCTTTAAAGACTCTCCACTTGCAAAAGTAGCTGCCCAAGCGTTACCGCCCAGCGGTTGAAGGCCCTGCACGTTGCGGAAATCAGCCAAAGCAAGTTGTCCATTGAACTGGGTTTGTCCGTTGGAATAACGCGCGGTGATGACCCCACTTTCGTTGATGCTCAGACCGGTGAGTTCACCTGGTGCATACCCATCTTGGGTGAGGTTGGACACGGCAAAGGCGGCACCATACTGGGTGACCTTGCTGATGTCCAGCGTGGCACTGATGCTGGGTGTAACGGCCGAAGGGGTTGCAATCGTCAGTGTGGGGGAGGTGAGGGGTGAGGCCAGGGTGCCGTCCGCATTGAAGCTTAAAGTGAACAGGCTGGCACCCCCGGTCGCCATATCGTAGACATTCCAGTTGTCAGTGGTGGTGGCGGCGGTCCGTTCAAAGTAAAGGCTCACCGGCACGGTAGAGCCCTGTGAGTCGTAGACGGTCATCGACGTGCCGTAAGTTGTTCTTGGTGTGGCTGGGGTAACGCTTGCTGCAACAGCAGCCCGTGCATCCAGATTGAACTCGGCCACGATATTTTTAGTCACGTTGGCTGCAATTGGCGCGCTGGTGGGCAGTTTCAAATTTCGTGGGGTGATGCTGGTCGGTGTGCCGGTAATGTCGGTTTCATAGCCCATGACATTGGCACCGGTGTTGGTCTTGATGTAGCCGTCTTTGTCCAGTTTGAAACTGCCGTCCCGTGTGTAGGCGGTCGAGCCATCAGTTTGGGTCAGCAGGAAAAAGCCGCTGCCGTTGACCGCGACATCAAGGCTGTTGCCAGTGGTCGTGATGTTGCCTTGGGTGAATTGCTGCGCAACAGCCGCCACAGCCACCCCGATGCCACCTTGGGTACCGCCGCCACCGACGCCCAATGAATTGGCGACCAGGTTACCAAACTCCACTCGCCCCGATTTCATTCCTGTGGTGTTGGCGTTGGCGATGTTGTCGCCAATGATATCGAGGGTGCGGCTGGATGCATTGAGTCCAGCAAGTCCGGTTTGGAACGACATGATGGTTTCCTTTTTGAGCTAAATAATTAAAGAATGGCTTTAATGCTGCTGTAGGTGACAGCGGCACGGTCTTGCAATTGAACTTTCAACGCACCGGCCTCGCTGCCCACCGAGGTCACAGTGGCTTGTGCCATGGCAGTGCTGTCAATGGCCTTGCCACCCAGTGTGGCGGTAACTTTGAAGCTGGGTTGGCCGCTGTAGGTGTAGGCAGAGGCATCCCAATTAAAACTGTGGCGCCCGGCATCCAGTGCACCGAGGTTCAATGTGTCAATCACCTGTCCGGCGGGCGACAAGATGTCAACCTTGACACTCTCGGCACGTCCCGCAAGGTCAAGAGCCCCGCCTGCCGTGTCGTTGTGGATGGTCAGCGCATTGCCCTCGACCAACACATCATGCCCGACCATGGAAGAACCTTGCAGCACCTGCATGGCAGTGAATTGCTCCGCCATGTTTTTCAGGGTGTCGTTGACCTGTTGAATGCCGGTGACGGTGTTGATCTGCGCCATCTGACTGGTCATCTGCGCGTTGTCCATCGGGTTCATCGGGTCCTGGTTGTTGAGTTGCGCCACCAGCAACTTCAAGAATCGGTCTTGTGCCGCATCGGTGGTGGATGCGCTGGTGCTGCCAGCATTGTTTGTGCTTGCTGCGGCGGCGGTCGAAGATGTGGCGCTGATCATGGTGTTGTCCTTGTTTATTGACCCATTTGCAGCGTTTTCAGCAGCAGGGTCTTGGCGGTGTTCATCACCTCAATGTTGTTCTGGTACGAGCGCGAGGCCGAAATCATGTTGACCATTTCCTCCACCGGGTTCACATTGGAGTAGTTGACGTACCCTTCTGCGTCAGCCGAGGGGTGGTTGGGGTTGTGAATGCGTTTGAGCGGTGCGTCGCTCTCGGTGATGGCGTTGACCTTGACACCCGCTGAGGCCTCGCTGCCCATTGGCACGGTTTGAAATACCACTTGCCGGGCCTTGAAGCCTTTGCCGTCCGGACCAGCCACAGCATCCGCATTGGCGAGGTTGCTGGCCACCACGTTGAGCCGTTGAGACTGCGCGCTGACCGCGCTGCCAGAAACGTTGAAGATTGAAAACATGGACATGGTGCTGCTCCTGCGTCTGGCTGCGTTTTACTGGCCTTGAATGGCACTCAGGATGCCCTTGGCGCTGCCGTTGATAAAGCGCAGGGTGGCCTCATAACGAACCGAGTTGTCGACAAAGTTGGCCCGTTCCCGGTCCATGTCAACACTGTTGCCGTCCAAACTGGGCTGGCTCTGGATGGCGTAAGCCAGCGTTGACCCACCTGCCATTTGGCTGGACCCCACGCCGCCCAAGGCAATGTGTTGGCGGTGGCTACTTGCACTGCCAGATGCGCCGTGACTCAACCGGACACCAGAACCAGACAGTTCGCTGGCACTGGTTTGGGTCATTTGAGTCAATGCTTCCTTGAAGTTGATGTCACGCGCCACATAACCCGGCGTGTCGGCATTGGCAATGTTGCTGGCGATGATGCGTTGACGTTCGGCGCGCAGCACCAAGGCTTTGGAGTGAAAGTCCACGCCACTGGTCAATTGAGCAAACATGCAACACCTCGGCTTTCTTGAATCAACACCACGCGTTAAAAACGTTTGGTGACCTGTCTGGTGGCTGATTATGAAAACGCTGGTGAATTTCTAAACTGTAAATAGAGGGTCAAACAGGGCTTACTTGACTTTTTATGTCGCTTGGGTCTGGCCTAAAGTACGGCTCGGTACCAAAGGATTTGCCATGTTTAATCAATTTGCCCGTTCTCCCTGTTGTGTGCCTGGCAGCTTCTGGCTGCGAGCGGTTTTGT
>JBIJDQ010000222.1:0-4675 GCA_044344025.1 Rhodoferax sp. | reverse complement strand
CGTCTGAATTGCCCACTGCCCTGGCACGTTGGAGCACAGACGCATGTTCGACAGCATGTTCAGGCCTTCGATGTAGTCTTTGGCAGGTTTTTTGTCGCCTGAAACGATCAACCACCCGGCGCGGTAACCACAGGAGCGGTAACTTTTTGACAAGGAGTTGAAGGTGAGCGTCAGCACATCGTCACTAAGGGAGCCAATGGCCGTGTGTTTGACACCGTCGTACAAGACCTTGTCATACACCTCATCGGCAAAAATCACCAAACCGTTTTCGCGGGCGATTTGCACCAGGGCCTTCAACAACTCGTCAGAGTACAGCGCGCCGGTTGGGTTGTTGGGGTTGATAACCACCAAACCCTTGGTGCGTGGTGTGATTTTGGCACGCAAGTCAGCCAGATCAGGCATCCAGCCGTTGGCTTCGTCACACATGTAATGCACCGGCGTACCCCCTGAAAGGCTGGCCGCCGCCGTCCACAAAGGGTAGTCCGGGGAAGGCAAAAGGATTTCATCGCCGTCGTCCAACAACGCGTTGGTGGCCATCACGATCAACTCGCTGGCACCATTGCCCAGGTAAATGTCGTCCAGCGTGACGCCCTTGATTTTTTGCTTCTGGGTTTCGTGCATGACTGCCTTGCGCGCGGCAAAAATACCCTTGCTGTCGGAGTAACCCGCCGAATTGGGCAGGTTACGAATCATGTCCTGCTGTATTTCCTCCGGGGAATCGAACCCGAAAACCGCCAGGTTGCCGATGTTGAGCTTGATGATCTTGTGACCGTCGTCCTCCATCTGGCGCGCCGCGTCCATGATCGGGCCGCGAATGTCGTAACAGACGTTTGCCAATTTGGCAGATTTGCGTATGGTCTTCAAAGTCCCTCCGGAAGTGGGCCGCTGGGTAGCGAAACCTATAATTTGACCACAAGTCCGGCACCTGGCATGCACACCACCACTACCCTATGCGGGTTGAGCACACACCATGAAATTTCATCCTGATGTCATCCACACACAATATGTCAATGCTTATGGGCCGGGATGGGTGCAGGTGGCCGATGAGCGCATCGTCACCAGTGTGGTGCTTGATGCCAGCGGCGCGCGATTTGCCTGGCAATGCCCACGTTTTGAGGACTTGACTGCGGCGCATTTTGAACAATTGGCACAACTGCAACCTGAATTGGTGATTTTTGGCAGCGGCTCCCGCCTGCGCTTTCCACCCGTTGCGCTGACCCGGGCCTTGATTGACCAGCAGATTGGTCTTGAAACCATGGACACCCAGGCGGCCTGCCGAACCTACAATGTACTTGCAGGTGAAGGCCGACGCGTGGCGGTGGCCTTGGTGATGGAAGCACAGACCGGATAAAAACTGCACGGATTCGCTGTGCGTGGGTGTAAATCCCTAGCCAATGGGACTCTCAAAACGGAGTAAAATCCGACGCTTGCAGTCGAGGGCGCACAAGCGCTTCAAGAGGATAGTGTCCACGACTTGAGAGAATGACGCATCCTGTCACACGAGACCGAAGAAACATGGCGATTGTTGTCAATAAACCCATCCCAGAATTTGAATCCAATGCCACGGGAGGCCTTCGGGTCACCAACACATCCCATATGGGCCATGTGGTGATTTTGTATTTTTACCCGAAAGACAATACACCGGGTTGTACCACCGAAGCCATGGAGTTTCGCGACAAGTACAAAGATTTTGTGAAAGCTGGTGCCACAGTGTTTGGTGTGTCACGCGACAACATGAAGTCTCATGACGAATTCAAAGCAAAACTTGAACTGCCCTTTGAGTTGATTGCGGACACCGAAGAAAAAATGTGCCATATGTTCGGCGTGGTCAAGAACAAAATCATGTACGGTAAAAAAGTCAAGGGCATTGAACGCAGCACCTTCCTGATTGGTGCAGACGGCACTTTGAAAGAAGAATGGCGTGGCCTCAAGGTTCCTGGTCATGTGGATGACGTGCTCAATGCCGTCAAGGCCCTCAAGAAAGCGCCCGCTCTGGCCTAGCAAGCACCGGGCGTAGTCGGGTGTATCAAGCAGGCCCTGGCCTTGCTGTCACAAGGCTCGTGCATAATGAATTGCATGACAAATAGCTGTCGCCTCGACCCCAAAAGCAGCCGCCCTGGTGACATGGCGGCTTTTTTGTTTTCTACCCCTTGTTTCCCCAACGCTTGAGAGCATTCCATGCCATTGCCCACTGCACCTACCAAACGCGCCGCTCTGTTGTCGGCGCAAGACTATGACGTGCCTGCGCCCCCAAGAAAAACCAAAGCTGTGGCCACCAAGTCCGCACAGGCGTTGCCACTCCAGGCACCCGAGCTTGTTCTGGCCCCCACGCAAGCTGAGGTCGTGCCGCTGCCGACGATCGCAGCAACCCCGCTGACCAAACCCAAAGCGGCCATCAGACGCCAAAAAACACCTGCATCTGTAACGGCACCTGTCAAGGCAATGCAGACACGTGTGGACGGTCCGAGCAAATTGTTTGTGCTTGACACCAATGTGCTTTTGCATGACCCGAGCTGCCTTTTCCGGTTTGAAGAACACGACGTGTTCCTGCCGATGATCGTGCTTGAAGAGCTTGACGCCCACAAGAAGGGCATGACCGAAGTGGCCCGAAATGGCCGCCAGACCAGCCGTTCGCTCGATGCGTTGGCCGAGAACCAGGGCTCTGACATCAGCGCAGGTTTGCTCTTGAACTCCACCGGGCACCGTGAAGCGCGTGGCCGCCTGTTTTTTCAAACCCAGTTGCTCAATTACGACTTGCCCGCCAGCCTGCCACAGGGCAAGGCTGACAACCAGATTCTGGGTGTGGTGGAGGCCCTGCGCCAGCAGCATGCACCGCGCGATGTGGTTCTGGTGTCCAAAGACATCAACATGCGCGTCAAGGCCCGTGCCTTGGGTCTTTCTACCGATGACTACCAAAACGACAAAACGCTCGAAGACGGTGACCTGTTGTACTCGGGTGCGCTGGCCCTTCCCCTTGATTTTTGGAGCACGCATGGCAAGTCAGTGGAAAGCTGGCAACAAGGCGCTCACACCTTTTACCGGATCAGCGGGCCTGTGGTGCCCCAATTGCTAATCAACCAGTTTGTTTACTTTGAAGCGCCGGGTGAGCCCAGTCTGTATGCCAAAGTCATCGAAATCAGAGGCAAGACAGCGGTTTTTAAAACGCTGCGTGACTTCACCCATCTGAAAAATTCGGTGTGGGGCATCACCACACGTAACCGTGAGCAAAACTTTGCCATGAACCTGTTGATGGACCCCGAGATAGACTTTGTCACACTCACCGGCACCGCAGGCACTGGCAAAACCTTGATGGCGCTGGCTTCTGGTTTGACGCAGGTTCTGGACGAACGCCGCTACACCGAAATCATCGTGACCCGAGCCACGGTAAGTGTGGGCGAAGACATTGGTTTTTTACCTGGCACCGAAGAAGAAAAAATGGGCCCGTGGATGGGTGCGCTGGACGACAACCTTGAGGTTCTGGGCAAAACCGACACCTCTGCCGGCGAATGGGGGCGCGCTGCCACCAGTGAGCTGATTCGCAGTCGCATCAAGATCAAAAGCATGAACTTCATGCGCGGACGCACTTTCTTGAACAAGTATGTGATCATTGACGAAGCGCAAAATCTGACACCCAAACAGATGAAAACCCTGATCACCCGGGCCGGGCCGGGCACCAAGATCATTTGCATGGGCAACATTGCCCAGATTGACACGCCGTACCTGACCGAAGGCTCGTCTGGGTTAACCTACGCAGTGGACAAATTCAAGGGATGGCCGCATGGTGGGCACATCACGCTGGCGCGTGGCGAGCGGTCCCGTCTGGCTGACTTTGCCAGTGAAATTCTTTGACCATGGGGTGGTCTGTGCGCCAGAAAAACAAGGGCCAGCTTAGTTTGCTATTTTTTTAATAGCTAACTATGATTATTCCATAAGCACTTCAAGTGCTTTTTGTTAAAAATCTCCGCTGGAACCACTGGCCATTGACTCAAACTTGGTGATATTTTTCAGGAAGGTCAGTTTGACCACACCAGTGGGGCCATTTCGCTGCTTGGCAATGATCACCTCGGCAACGCCTGGCTCTTTGCAGGCATCCTTGGTGTAGTACTCATCTCGGTAGATGAACATGATGATGTCTGCATCCTGCTCAATGGCACCGGATTCACGCAAGTCGCTCATCATGGGCCGTTTGTCGGGTCGCTGCTCCACACTGCGGTTGAGCTGAGACAAGGCAATCACCGGGCACTTGAGCTCTTTGGCAAGCATCTTCAAGCCCCGGGAGATTTCACCCAGTTCGGTGGCCCGGTTTTCGCCATCGCTACCGCTGGAACCACTCATCAACTGCAAGTAGTCCACCACAATCAAACCCAGTTGCCCGCATTGGCGAGACAGGCGGCGCGCATTGGCACGCAGCTCACTGGATGTCAAACCGGCAGTTTCATCGATGTGCAGCGATATCGTGCGAAGTTTCTCAATCGCCTCGGTAAGCCGGGGCCATTCGTCATCGGTCAATTTCCCGGTGCGCAGGTGACCCTGGTCAATGCGCCCAATCGAGCCCACAATACGAACGGCCAATTGGGCCGCACCCATTTCCATGGAAAACACCGCCACTGGCAAGCCTTCGTTCAAGGCCACATGCTCGGCGATGTTGATGGCCAAAGCCGTCTTACCCATTGAA
>JBIJDQ010000221.1:0-4702 GCA_044344025.1 Rhodoferax sp. | reverse complement strand
GTACGGTCCGCTGGTTATAAACGAGTCCTTACGCAGACCCCGCGCCTAGACGGCTCAGCCAGGCCACACCCGCCACCAGGCCAATCAGCACCGGCTGGTGCACCATGTAGTAACTCAGGCTCCAGCGTCCCAGGTGCGCCAAGGCCTGACCTACCCGGGGTAACGGTTGCGCCAGGCCTGACCGGATTCTGGGCAAGAGCCAGGCACCCGCAGCCGCCCCCCACCACATCACGCCCAGCCACGGAAAAATGGGCGCATAGTCCTCGGTCACGGGCTTTTGTGTGATCCAACCCAGCCAATTCAGGGCCGGACTGTTAAAAATTATGGTAAATTGGCCTGTAGTGCTTGTCTGTAGAGCATAGTTAGCTATAAATTTTGAAGCAATTGCCAATGCCCCCAGCCACCATAACCAGCGCCCCCAATGGGCCGTTAGGCGCACCACCACCAGCATGAGTGCCATGCCGTGCAACACACCAAAGTAAATAAAGCTGTTGGGGTACATCAGCCAGGAACCGGCTGACACCAGCAGCGCGCAGCCCGCCACCCGCACCCAGCGCTGCCAAAACCGGCTCCAGCTTTGGCCCTGCCCCGTGGCCACCGCCTGGCCCAACCCGGCACAAAACAAAAACAGGCTGACGATCAGCACCCGCTGCCAGGTCCAGAACGGGTCAAGGTAAAAGTCTTGTTTGACCAGACCAAAGTGATTCAAGTCAAATACAAAATGAAACACGGTCATCCAGACCATGGCGAAGCCGCGCAGGGCATCAAGCGTGTCAAGGCGGTGGTTTGTCATGCGACAAGTGTAAATTGGCACCGTTTGGGGTTGGGTGCGGTCTAAAGTGCCGTGTGGGGACATCTTGAGGGGATGACGAAGCTGGAGCGGCGAAATGCAA
Source organism: Rhodoferax sp. (assembly GCA_044344025.1). GTDB lineage: Bacteria > Pseudomonadota > Gammaproteobacteria > Burkholderiales > Burkholderiaceae_C > Rhodoferax. The sequence goes on along the minus strand of JBIJDQ010000221.1, from coordinate 3,809 downwards.
AGTACAGCACTCGCACGGCGCGGTAATTGGGTCAGTCGCATGCGGTTTTGGAGCGCAATCACGCGCGGGGGTGAGAGACGCAGCACACGTAACGCCTGTTTTCGCACGCCTTGCGCCCCAAAGCCCGGTCACCTGACCCAATCACCACACCTGAGACTTTTGGCGCTCGGGGGGCTATGAGGGTACCGTCGATCCGCCATGATCAGCTTGACTTCTCGGTAACTTCTTCTGAGTCCAAACACCGTAAGGCATGGTGGCTGGGTCAGGCGACCGGGCTTTGGAGGGCAAGGCGCGCGTCCACAGGACGATGCACACCAGCGCCCTAACCCCGCGCGTGATTGCCCTCCAAAACCGCATGCGCCTGACCCATTCGCCAGGCCGTGCAGCACCCAAATGCAGCTGCCTCAGTACCCGAAAATAGCTCAAAGCAGCAAAGTAGAAAAGCCCAACAAGGTCTGGAATTGGCCCACGGTGGGGTGATCAACGGATAATCACGCCCTATGTCGCTCCTACCTCACCAACTTGAACTCTTAGCCCCGGCGCGCAGCGCCGATATCGGCATTGAAGCCGTCAACCACGGCGCTGACGCGGTCTACATCGGTGGGCCCGGCTTTGGCGCACGCTCCAGCGCCGACAACACCGTACTCGACATTGTCCGGCTGGTGAAGCATGCACACCGCTTCAACAGCCGCATCTTTGTGACCATGAACACCATCCTGCGGGATGACGAGCTCGAAGGTGCACGCAAGCAGGCCTGGCAGTTGTATGAGGCGGGTGTGGACGCGCTCATCGTGCAGGACATGGGCTTGTTGGCCATTGACATGCCGCCCATCCAGCTGCACGCCAGCACCCAGTGCGACATCCGCACGCCTGAAAAGGCGTGCTTTTTGCAAGATGTGGGCCTGACCCAGTTGGTGCTGGCACGTGAACTGACCCTGCCACAAATTGCCGCCATTCGCGCCGCCACCGACCCCAGCCGCAGCACACTGGAGTTTTTTGTGCATGGTGCCTTGTGTGTGGCCTACAGCGGCCAGTGTTATATCAGCGCGGCCCACACCGGGCGCAGCGCCAACCGGGGCGAATGCAGCCAGGCCTGCCGCCTGCCTTATCAGGTGGTGGACGACAAGGGCCGTTTTGTCGCGCATGACAAACATGTGCTGTCCATGAAAGACAACAACCAAAGCGACAACATGGCCGCGCTGGTGGATGCCGGTGTGCGCAGTTTCAAGATTGAGGGCCGCTACAAGGACATGGCCTATGTCAAAAACATCACCGCCCATTACCGCAAACTGCTCGACGAGGTCATTGAGGCGCGCCAACACACGGGCGACCCGTTGACCAGGTCCGGCAGCGGGCAAACCACCTTCACCTTCACGCCTGACCCGAACCAGAATTTCAACCGCGAATTTACCGACTACTTTGTGCAAGGCCGCCAGGACGACATTGGCGCCTTTGACACGCCCAAAAACCCTGGTCTGCCGATTGGCCATGTGACGCTGGTCGGCCCCAACTGGGTGGAGCTTGAACTCAGCCACAAAACCACCGAGCTGCACAACGGCGACGGCCTGTGTTACTACGACATGCAAAAAGAGCTGGTGGGCCTGGCCATCAACCGGGCCGAGCTGATCAGCGCCAAAAAAGGCAGCTGGCGGGTGTTTCCGAAAGATGCGCTGGAAGGCCTTAAAGACTTGCGCAAGGGTGTTGAGGTCAACCGTAACCGTGACCTGAACTGGTTGCGCGCGCTGGACAAAAAAAGCAGCGACCGGCGCATTGGCGTGTGGGCCAAGCTTGAGGTGCTCAGTGATGTTGTGCAACTCACATTGACCGACGAAGACGGCGTGCAAGCCAGCGTGCAGCAGCCCTTCCCTGCAGTCAAGCGCCAGGAAGCACCGGACAAAGCAGCCTCACAGGAACTCATCCGCAACCAGTTGAGCCGCCTGGGTACTACTATTTTTATAGCTATAGGCATAGACGTGACATGGACAAGAGGCCGATTTGATGCTGTAACCGTGCCCAGCTCGCTGCTCAATGCCTTGCGCCGTGATGCGGTGGCGGCATTGGAGGCCGCGCGCTCGGCTGGTTTTGTGCGCTGGCTACCCGGTCAGGCCATTGAACCACCCGGACCCTACCCCGATGACACCCTGAGTTACTTGGCCAATGTGTTCAATCGGGGGGCGCGCAGCTTTTACGCCCGCCATGGCGTCAAGGTAATCGCCGCCGCATACGAGGCCATTGAGGAACCCGGCGAGGTGAGCCTGATGATCACCAAACACTGTGTGCGGTTTTCACTCAGCCTGTGCCCCAAACAGGCCAAGGGCATCACCGGAGTGCAGGGGTTTGTGAAAGCAGAACCGCTTCAGCTCATCAATGGCAAAGAAAAACTGACACTGCGCTTTGACTGCAAGCCGTGTGAAATGCATGTGGTGGGCAAAATCAAGCCTGCTGTGGCCAAACAGTCGCGCCAGGACTTGGCGCAGGCCCGGACTGGGGTGCCCATGACGTTCTTCAAAACCCGCCCTGCAGGCACAAAACAGGAATTTGGCCATTGAACCTGCCACGGTAGCAGGTCGCCGAAAGTGGCTCAGTCTGGCAGCACGGCCTGGTTGCGGCCTTGCGATTTAGCGGCGTACAAGCGTGCATCGGCCTGGCGGAACAGCACAACCACTTCGCCATGGGCCGGGTCCATGAGTGCGCAACCCACCGAGATGGTGACCACCCCCCAGGCATCGTTTTTCTCATGGGCCAGGCCCAACGCATGCACAGCCTTCACAATAGCCTGCGCTAACGCTGACAGCGCCTCTGGCTCGGCGTGGGGCACGATCACGGCAAATTCTTCACCGCCATAACGCGCTGCGAACGCGCCTTGGGTCGGCTCCAACTCGTTGGCTTGGCGTGTGGTGATGTCGATGGCGTGAGCCACTGCACGCAAGCAGTCGTCACCTGACTGATGGCCGTAGTGGTCATTGTATTTTTTGAAGTTGTCAATGTCGAGCATCAACAGTCCAAACGGCTGAGCCCGGGCTACAGACTCCAGCCAGATTTGATCGGTGCGCAAGTCCATGCTGCGCCGATTGCACAAGCCCGTGAGCCCGTCAGAACTGGCCAGATCTTGCAGCTTTTGGTTGGCCTGGGACAGGCTTCGGCGCAAGGTGGCAATGCGGCTCATGGCTTTCATCTTGGCCTGCAGCACCGGCTCTGGCACAAACTTGCTCATGAAGTCATCGCCCCCGGCCTCAATGGCGGTGACCAGGTTTTCAACTGTGTCAGAAGATGTCAGAAAAATGATGGGTGTCCAGGCCCATGCTTGGGTGGCCTCAAAGGCACGGATACGGTTGGTGGCCTCAAACCCGTTCATGATCGGCATCTCGATGTCCATCAGCACCAGATCAGGCGCCGCACTGGCAAACATGTCCACCGCCGCCTGGCCATTGGCCGCATGCACCACGTCATAACCATAACTGGCCAGGCGCGAGGTCATGACCATGACCACCGAGCGCGCATCATCCACAAGCAAAATTTTCATCCAACGTCCTTACTGCGTGCACACTCCCCTTTTTTTAGCCTGCAATGATAGGCCAAAACTTGCGCAGCGCAGGTCATTTCATGCCATTTTTACTGTCTGGTTCAGCTGGGGTGACGCTGACAGCACCCGGTTTTGGCAACTATGAAAAAGCGTGTCGCAAGGCTCGTGCAGCGTCCAGGTGAGCCCGCAGCGCTTCAGGAATGGCACGGCCCATTTTGATGAATTCATGCACCACTCCGCGATAAATCTCCAGGTCCACGGGCACTCCCGACGTGCGCAGTCGGTC
>JBIJDQ010000220.1:0-4723 GCA_044344025.1 Rhodoferax sp. | reverse complement strand
CTGAGCCGGTACCCGAAGCGTCGTAAGTCCCAGTTGTATTCGTCGTGGCTGCGCTACTAATTGTCAGGTTGTAAGGGTCCAGCAACAGAGTGCCTGTCTCTCCCTGCGCCGCCGTCAAATCCACCATGCCCTCGAACGCCAGCGTACCTTTGCCCGACACCTCGGCAAAGCCACCGTCACCACCAGTCAATCCACCTTGGGCGCTGATATGTCCCTGATAGCGGGTGTAGCCATCCGCCCAGACAATGACCTTGCCGCCATCGCCCTGTTCAGTTGCGTCTGCGGTGATGGAGACATCCGCGCCCACATACGTTGCGCTGGCATTGGCCACATCCCGGTTCTTGCCCTGATAGTCCCCGCCCACCAACACCGTGCCACCTCCCGTGGCACCCGAAGCATCGATAGCCGTGCGGTCAAACAAGCCAACCTGATCCGCTGTCAGGGTCACGTTGCCACCCACACCGCGCCGACTGCTGCTACGCAATTGAGAGCCACCCAGCAAGGCCAATGTAGGGCGATGCTCAGGTTCAGTGGGTGATGTGGGGGCTGCAGGCGTGCTGGCAGCGCTTGCCTGCGTGCCGCCTTGAATGCGAATGTGCCCACCACCGGCGTTGCCAGATGCGTCGACTACCGCGCTTTGCAGGGTGACATCGTTGCCCGCGTCAAGCACCACGCTGCCGCCCTGCCCTTGGCCGGTGGCATTCACGCTGCCAGCCAGTTTGATATCTTGCACGGCTTGCACTGTGACGGCACCGCCCGTGGCACCTGACACGTCCAGCGTGCCGGTGGCACTTTGGGTGACAGTGTTGGCCTGCACAGCAATGCTGCCGCCAGCGGCCAAGCTGCCGACATTGGCAGCTGGAGCGGCCGCCGCGCTAATGTTGCCACTGTTAATGACCTCAGGCGCGCTCAGGCTCACAGTGCCTGCTGGGCTGCCGTCAGCGCCTGCATTGGCGCTGATGCTGCCGCTGTTGTCAATGCTGCTGCTGGCCTCTAATACGATGCGCCCGCCTTTGGTAGACAGGCCGGTGGCCTCTAAGCGCCCGGTGTTTTTAACCACGCCGCCTTGCAGTTGGTTTAGCGCCTGGGCCGACAAGATGATGATGCCGCCGGGGGCCAGCACGGCCCCTTTGTTCTCCACCAGGGCTTTCACGGTAGCGGGCTGCACGGTGATACCGGCCAGCGTGTTGTTGCCATCAAAGTTAAGGGTAAAGGCTTCGCCAGCGGCCAGGGCCACGGTGCCCAGATTGGCAATGATCACGCCGGTGTTGCGCACTTCAGGGGCCAGCAGGGCAATGTAGCCGCCAAGGGCAGCACGTAATTCGCCCTCGTTGACCACGCTGCCTGTGGCACCGTTGCGGCTGTAGCTAGATTTGCCAGCCATAAAGTCGGCATCACTCTGGCTGTGGGTGGTGGCTGTCAGGCTGCCCACGTCGACCATGGCGCTCTTGCCAAAATAAACGCCGTTGGGGTTCATCAAAATGACCTGGCCAGGGGCCATGATCTTGCCAAAAATCTGGCTGGGGTTGCTGTCAAGCACGCGGTTAAGCGTGCTGGCGCTGCTGTTGGGCTGGTTGAAGTTGACTTGGGCGGCGCTGCCCAGGTTAAAGGTGGCCCAGTTGATGGCGGCACGCTGGCTGCTTTGGTCAATGTTGAGTACCGCAACCGAGTTTGCTGCGGTATTAATAGTGGCTGACCCAGCGGTTACTTGGCCTCCAGTTGGTAATTGGGTAGATACTGGCACCGGCGGCCCGGCGATGGCGGGCTGGGTCAGACCCAAGGCTGCCATGAGGGGTGCCATTAACAATGTGGCGCGCACGCTGCGCTTGCCCCGGCCTTTGGCGACTTCTGATACAGCAACCCAGGTGCCCAGAACTTCGTTCCAGACCAGACGGAAAATGCGGTTCATGCTTGCGTGTGCGCTCATTGTGTGCTTTCGGTAATGTCTTGATTCAAATAAAGGAGGGGCTAGCCGTGTCTAAGGCTCAGGACTTGTTACGCGGCTTTGCCGACTGTGCTTTAGGCGTTGCAGCCACTTGGGGCACGGTCTGAGGCTCAGGCTGTGCCCGGGGTTGGCGTTGCACCAATTCAATAAAGTTTCCCAGCGACATCAGGTGGGCATAAACCAAGCCCAGCTCACCGGTTGCAAACCAGTCTTTCAAAGTGGCTTCGGGCAAGTTTTTCAGGCGGGATTCATCAACAATCCAGAAGCCGGTTAAAGCCATGCTGCGGCCGTCGGCCAGATCGGCCTTGGCATTGGCCTCCATCATCAAGCCGGACGCATCAAGCCGCTGCATGAAGGTTTGGGTAAGTAGCGCTTGGCGCTGGTACTCTGTCAGCAGCGCCAAGACTGGCCCAAGTGCCGGGCCGGCTTCGCCTGTTTCTTCAAACAGCGGTTGGCCTTCGGACTCGTTGAGAACTTCGCATGCTTCATCAAAACACACGGTGAGCTGGTCAATGCCCGTTTCAGCAAAGACAAACGGATAACGTCGAACATAGGCTGGCACATAACGCGCCTGCCACTGGCCTGCAGCATCAACATACACGTTTCGACCACCCGGCACACCGGTTAACACCACGGGCAAAAGGCGTTGCGCAGAGTCCCGCATAAAGGCAATCGGGTATTCGCGGGCGGCATGAACAAATTCGTTTGACAGCAAGGGAACCAGGGCTGTCTCTGCCGCAAAGGCCAGGTTGCTTGGTGCGCGTAACTTTAATTTGCTGTGCAGTTCACGATCAAGTTGGACAACGCGTTGGTAAAAAAGAGGGTTTGTCATAGACGCAATGTTTTATAAATCGGGTTTTACAGCGGCAGACTGGCTTGCAGCCAGAAGCGGTTTTTGGTGAGCGAGCCGTCCTGGTCGGTCCCGGTTGATGTCGGATTGGGGTTGTCGCCAATTCGGTGAGCCAGCGTTGCTTTCACAGTCAGGCCAAAACTGGCAGTCCACCCCACAGACACGCCCACGCCCTTGAGGTCGTAGCTGTTGAGTGCGACCGCACCCACAATACTGTTGTTTTTGTTGATTGCGACGGAGCCATGGTCGTAGAAGCCAATGACACTGAAGTTATCTGGCAGGCGCATGCGCAGCTCAAGATTCAAAATATGCCCCTCTGATCCGCCGCCTTCACTGGATGGATATGCCCGAACGCCCCCTGCACCGCCAAGATAAAACTTTTCTGATGAATCAAGGTTTTTGCTGGCCCGCTGGCCAGCAATGCTGGCATAAAAAGACAGGTCTTGGGTTAAAACCTGTTGCCGCGCCGCAGCAAAACGGACTTTCTCAAAACTGCCGGCAGTTTGCGTGGAGGCAGCATCGGCAGCCTCGTTGGGCGAGCCCGCAAGGTTCAGGTGACCTTTCGCCAGCGATACGCTGGCATTGGTGGCACCGCCGCCGCCCAGATTGTCAAATACGTTGCCGTTCACTGTCAGGCTCGCCACTTGAGATTTGTACTGCGTGGTCACTGCACCGCCGTTACGGTTATCAAAAGTCTTCTGATCCAACCCAAATAACAAATACGCGTTTTTCATGCGTGAGCGCAGCAATGGATAGCTTGCCTCAAAACCAGTTGTAGAAGAGGTGCCATCGGCCTGTGTCAGGCCAGACGTCAGCACCTGATACGAAAGGTGAGATGCATTTAGACCCAGTCGCCAACCGGACGAACCAACGGGCAAGGTGTAAGCCGCTCTAAGGTAGTCACTGCCTTCAGTGTGAATCAAACTTGCAGAAGCCAGGTCTCCCAACCCCGCTGGGCTGCTCACTGTCACATTGGCAGCCAGCCGCTCCGCGCCCGTGGAACGCGAACCAGTGTTATCGGCCGCTACATCTCCGCCAATCAACTGACTGTCTGATACAGCCAGTATCAGGTCTGTCTCACCCTGATTCTTGCCCTCGCTCAGCCTGCCGGTAGAGGTGATACCAGGCAGGTCATCAATCAGCAATAAAGCTCTGTCCAAAGAGTCTCCATTCAGGGGGCTGCCGACGGGTTGGTTGGTCTCAACCAGTGCCTTGACCTGACTTGCCGCCACACGCGTCATGGCTCCCTCCGTTCGAACGGCACCTAACACCGCCTCCACGACTTGAATGGTCACAAGCCCGTCCACGATGTCTTGCTGTGGAAGATAAGCGCGAACCACCCAACCAGCCTGCCGGTATGCAGCAGCTACCTGAACAGCGACGTTTTGCAGCGTTGCAAAATCAAGGGGTCGATTCAAAAAGTCGGCAACCACTGACTCCAGCTGCGAATTGCTCAAGAGTGTGTTGCCAGCAAACCTGAAAAGTTTGACCTGGACTTTTTCGCCGCCCATAGACTGCATGGGAGGGGGGGCAAGGAATTGGGGCGCAGATTTTGAAGGTAACTGGGGCTTGAAATCTTTTTCGATTTGCTGAAGCAAAGATCCAGCGCTTGGCACAGATTGCGCGTTAACCGCGCTCGCGGCTATCAATAGGATGCTGGAAATGCCAGCCAAACCAAGTGATTTTGAGGATATTTTCAGATTATTCAAAGTGAGCATTCGTTAGTAATTCGTTACAGGCGATAGTTCAAAAAATATAGCAATTGAAGTAGGCGCAGCTTGACATTTTTAGCAATATTAGAACTTTGATCGGGTATGGGTCTTGGACGTATCTGTGGTCTGAAAGTGCGCCAGGCATGATGCTTTGGCAGATGCAATCAAACGAACCAAGTGATCAGAAGAATCCACCAAGTGATCAGAAGAATCCAC
>JBIJDQ010000358.1:0-3468 GCA_044344025.1 Rhodoferax sp. | reverse complement strand
AGGTGTGCCCAGCGTGTGGTTGGCATCCCGAAGGCTGGTGTATTCACCCACCATGCAGCCCTGGCCCAGCGTGACGCGCTCAAAAGCCACAATGTGCACGCCGCGCGACAACACCACGCCATCGCCCAGGGTGATGGACCCGACGCCCTGGGTCTCCAGGTAAACACCGGGGTAAATCAGGGCGTTGCGGCCAAATTGAATGTTGCGGGTGCCATGCAATTCCACATGCCCCATCACCACGTTGGAGGCATCCACTCGGCGGCCAATGCCTTCTTGCAGCTGTGCCAGGTGCCAGACCCGCATGCCACGGGTAACCAGCACGCGCTGGCACCAGGCCACCGGGGCCAACAGCCGGGCCACCAGGGCCTTGACGCTGAACCTGCCCTGTGCAGATTCCTCTTTGTAATCCACCAGGCCAATTTCAGCCTGTTGGCGGGCAGCCTTGCGCCATTTGAGTTGCCCAAAAAGCGCCGGTATTTTCTGAAAATGCGCATGCACCGCGTACTGCGCGCACAACAGCCATTGGCCAGGGGCTTTCCAGGCGCAGCGGTAAACGGTGCGCAGCCAAAACAGCACCGCAAAAGTGACCAGTGTCACCGCCAGCACAGGGGCCAACCAGGCGCTGGCCAGCAACAAAAACGGCGCCGCCATGAACAGCAGGCCGTGGCGAAAATCCCGTTGTGACTCGTGTTGCCACAACACGTCACCCCGAATGCGCATCCGTTGGGCAACCTCGGCATAGGCAATGCCTGAGCGGTAAGCGCGCAGCCAGTAAGCGCGCAGGGAGTTCACCGCCAGGTCGTGTTGGGTCATGGGCGCATCAATGTGCTCAATTTCCCACCCGCGCGCGCGCAGACGGGCGCATAGCTCAGGCTCTTCACCCGCTTTGAGTGACCCATCAAAACCGTTCACTTGGGCCAGTGCACTGCGGCGCACCAGCACATCACCACCGAAGTAAAGCGTGCGCCCGGTGGGGTAAATCCAATCCAGGTCCAACACCTTGGTGTAGATGGATTGTTCTGGCCGAGACTCGCGGCGGTGGCCCCACACGGCACACAACTTAGCATCTTGCAAGGTGGCCAGCGCCTGGCGTACAAAGTCGGGGTGAAGTTGGGTGTCGCCATCCAGAAACAGCACAAGCTCGCCTTTGGCCGCTTGCCAACCCAGGTTTCTGGCCTTGGCGGCACAGGGGCTGGCATCGTCAAGCACGTGTGTGGTGGCACCAAGCGATTGGGCCAAAGATACGCTGTTGTCGGTCGATTTTGAGTCAACATAAATCAGCTCGTGGCGGGTATTTTTCCAAGCCGCTTGGGTGACAGATGCCAGGCAATGCGCAAGCCGTTGGCCTTCGTTGCGGCCAATCACCACCACCGAGACATCAATCAAAGACAAAGGTGTGTTCATGGCGGCGGCTCCAATGCTGGTGAGGTTGTGCTGGGGCTGGTTCATGGCTTGCCCAGTGTGTTGGCCGTCAGCCCAAAGGTCAGCACCGAGATGGCCGGTGACAGTTGGCGCATCACGTAACCCATTTCTGCCAGGTTGCTCTTGGGAATAAACACCACGTCACCGTCTTCCAGTGCGTAGTTGACCCGGCGGCCCACATCCACCAAGTCGGCAAAAGCCAAAATTTCAACCTGCTTGGCACCGGCCCGGTAAACACCAATTTGCTGTGGTGCCGCATCTTCGTTGGGGCCACCCGCTTGTGCCAGCACGTCCAGCACCGTCATGCGGGGTGTCAGGCGGTAAGAGCCAGGCTTGGGCACCGCACCCAGCACATAGACCGAGGTGTCGCTTGAATCAGGAATAAAAACAATGTCGCCCTTTTTCATGCGGATGTTGTAGCCAGGGTCGCCATTGAGCAAAGACTTCAGGTCAACCCAGATCAGCTTGTCGCGGCCACGCATGATGGCGCAACGCGTCAGGGTGGCTTGTTTGTCCAGAATCGGCATGGCACCTGCGCTGGCCAGCACCTCGACCAGCGTGGGTGGGTGCGCAAACTTTTGCATGCCCGCGCGCTCCACCCGGCCCAGCACCGTGACCTGGTTGGAGGTGTATTGGTCAATCGCCAGTGTGGCCAGGGGTTTTGTGAAGTATTCATTCAGGCGCCGGTCAATCAGGGCCAGCGCGTCGTCGCGGGTGAGGTCATTCAAAAACACATCGCCCATGATGGGCACGGTGATTTTTCCGTCCGGGCCCACCGTGTGGGTACCACTGACCTCAGTGCGGCCAAACACATTGAGCCTGAGCACATCACCACTGCCAATGCGGTAGATAGGGTTGACCGACTCTTCCAGCAGCGCCAGGTCTTCCTTGCCCAACAAAGGGGCCGAGGTGGATTTTTCTACGGCTTTGAAGTTGGGGTTCTGGTAGGCGCTGTCGACACCGTGGCGCATCCAGCCAGAAGGTGCTGCGCAGCCCGCCAGTGACAGCGCCAAACCGCACAACAGTGGCTTGGCGACAGCGTTAAAAAAGGAGTGTTGTTTCATGGGGCCTGATGCTAGAGGCCACCATGAAAAACAGCGTGTCAGAAGTGTGAACTGTGCCTGTGACATTGCAGAACCCATTTCATCGGCTGCGATTCAAAGTCGTGTGTTGATTCGGCGTTTGGGTGTCACCAGACCTTGTTGGACATTTTGTCTTCCCGTCTTGGGGCCGCCACGGGGCTGATGCTGCTGCGTGGTGGTTCTGCTGCATGGTGGTGCTGCACGGCCTGGCGACTGGGTCAGGCGCATGCGGTTTTGGAGGGCAATCACGCGCGGGGTTAGGCCTTGAGTACGCATCCTCCCGGGGACGCGCGCCTTGTCCTCCAAAGCCCGGTCACCTGACCCCGCCACCATGCCTTACGGTGCTTGGACTCGGTCGAAATGGCATGGAATGCCAGCAGCAACCTGGCTGATGCGCTGTGGGTTGTGCACCGGTGAAACCGGAATAATTACATGAAAAGTGGCTGAAGTCCTTATCCGGATTGAACTAAGTGCTATCAATATAAGTTGTTGATAAGGGAGGGCGGGCCAAGATAGTCACCCAAGCAGTATTGACGCCAAATTCTTAAAAAGGGTCCCCCATAGACCCCTCAGAACGCCAACAGCCTCAGGTGTGGTGATTGGGTCAGGTGACCGGGCTTTGGAGAGCAAGGCGCGCGACAACAGGCCTTCGCGCACTGTTCTCCTCATACCGCGCGTGACTGCGCTCCAAAACCGCATGCGCCTGACCTAGTCGCCGCGCCGTGCGAATCCAAATCCGAGTGCCGTGCATTTCGCAACAGTTGCAACTGTTGTCGCGTCAACGCCTCAAAATTTGCTCGCATACCACTTTGAATTGCCTCCATCGCAACGGTGCTACCCCACATCACCTGCCAAAAGACGCGCCAAGTTCTTGCACACGCACCAGATCAGCCAGCAGCTTGGCCGGTACCGGCAGGTTCATCAAGCTGCAAAAGGCTTGAATCCGGTAGCGCCAGTCGTGCCG
>JBIJDQ010000016.1:0-15833 GCA_044344025.1 Rhodoferax sp. | reverse complement strand
CCGGAGCAAAGCAACTGGTTGCAGTTTGCCGGTGTGTCGGTGCTGTGTGGCGTGGGATTCACCATGAGCTTGTTCATTGGCTCGTTAGCCTTTGAAGGCCTCGGGGCGGCTTACGCCTCGCAGGTCAAGATTGGTGTGCTGCTGGGCTCGATGCTTAGCGCGGCCCTGGCGGTGGCGTTGCTATTGCGACCCGGGCGCCAGGCGTAAGCCATGGTTGCGTCCGGTTGCGCAGGTGCTGGCTGTGTCAGTGATCCGAGGTGCCTGAACGGGCCATCAGTTTGTCGGTGTAGGCAATGGCAATGGCCGAAAACAAAAAGGTGATGTGAATGGCGGTTTGGGCAATCAGTACCTTGTCGCTGTAATTGGCTGCATTGATGAAAGTTTTAAGCAGGTGAATTGAGCTGATGCCAATGATGGCGGTGGCCAGTTTCACCTTCAGCACCGAGGCATTCACATGGCTGAGCCATTCGGGTTGGTCGCGATGGCCCTCCAGGTCGAGACGGCTCACAAAGGTTTCATACCCACCCACAATCACCATGATCAGCAGGTTGGAGATCATCACCACGTCAATCAGGGCCAGCACCACCAGCATGATGATGGTCTCGTTTAATGCAGTAACCGCCACGTCACCTTTGTAGCCAATGCTGGTCACCAGCGCTTGAAGCGCCGTCTGGTTGCCAAAGGCGGCCTCCAGCAGGTGCACCAGTTCCACCCAGAAGTGAAAAACATAAACACCTTGTGCCGCAATCAGACCTATATAAAGTGGCAATTGCAGCCAACGGCTGGCAAAAATAAAACGGGGAATGGGGCGCATGGATACGGGTTTGGGAGTGGGTTCAGACATGGAAGCTTAGGGTAGAGTCAATAACGTCCGATTCTATGGGGCTGGCTTGTCAATTTTGTGTCAGTCAGTGGCTTGTAAGTGCCAGCCTTGACATTACCGGGCGAACATTGTTTAACTAGAGGAGACTTATCCGTGAGCACACCATCGACTGCTGTTGAATCCACGCTGGTTGAGAACCGCGTATTCCCACCCAGTGAAGCCATCGTCAAGGCGGCCCGCATTTCCGGCATGGAAGGCTATTACGCCCTCTGCGCTGAAGCAGAAAAAGATTTTGAAGGTTTCTGGGCTCGCCTGGCACGTGAAAACGTGGTCTGGAACAAGCCTTTTACCAAGACGCTGGACGAGTCCAACGCGCCTTTCTACAAATGGTTCGATGATGGCGAGCTCAATGCCTCGGCCAACTGCCTTGACAAACACATGGGCACCGAGAACGAGAACAAGGTCGCCGTGATTTTTGAGGCCGATGGCGGTGAAGTCACCAAAACCACTTACAAAGAACTTTTGGCCAAGGTCAGCCAGTTTGCCAACGCGCTCAAAGCCCGTGGCATCGAAAAAGGCGACCGTGTCCTGATTTACATGCCCATGACGCTGGAAGGCGTGATTGCCATGCAAGCCTGCGCCCGCATTGGTGCCACCCACAGCGTGGTGTTTGGCGGCTTTTCGGCCAAGGCACTGCAAGAACGCATCATTGACGCTGGCGCAGTTGCGGTCATCACCGCCAACTTCCAGATGCGCGGTGGCAAGCAACTTCCCCTCAAAGCCATTGTGGACGAAGGCCTGGGCCTGGGTGGCTGCGAACTGATCAAGACCGTGTTTGTGTACGAGCGCACCCCTGCGGCTTGCAACATGGTTGAAGGCCGTGACATCACGTTCACACAAGCCCTGGACGGTCAAAGCACCGAATGTGCGCCGGTGATGGTGGGCGCAGAGCACCCCCTGTTCATCTTGTTTACTTCGGGTTCCACTGGCAAACCGAAGGGCGTGCAACACGCCACCGGCGGTTTTGTGCTGTGGTCCAAGTTGACCATGGACTGGACCTTTGACTTGAAAGCCGACGATGTGTTCTGGTGCACGGCTGACATTGGCTGGATCACCGGCCATGCCTACGTTGCCTACGGCCCATTGGCTGCGGGTGCCACACAGATCATTTTTGAAGGCATCCCAACCTACCCGAACGCTGGTCGTTTCTGGCAGATGATTGAGCGCCATAAGTGCAGCATTTTCTACACCGCGCCAACGGCGATTCGTTCGCTGATCAAGCTGGCCGAAAGTGACGAAAAATTGCACCCAGACCGCTCTGATCTGTCAAGCCTGCGTATTTTGGGCTCGGTGGGAGAGCCCATCAACCCAGAAGCCTGGATGTGGTACTACCGAAACATCGGCAAAGAAAAATGCCCGATTGTGGACACCTTCTGGCAGACCGAAACCGGTGGCCACATGATCACGCCGCTGCCAGGTGCTACACCGCTGGTGCCCGGTAGCTGCACTTTGCCACTGCCTGGCATCATGGCCGCGATTGTGGACGAAGTGGGCGCCGATGTGCCCAATGGTTCCGGTGGCATGTTGGTCATCAAGCGCCCATGGCCTTCCATGATCCGCACCATCTGGAACGACCCCGCGCGTTTCAAGAGCAGCTACTTTCCTGCTGAAATGGGTGGCACTTATTACCTGGCCGGTGACGGTGCGGTGCGCAGTGCAGACCGGGGCTACTTCCGTATCACCGGCCGAATTGATGATGTGTTGAACGTGTCGGGTCACCGCATGGGCACCATGGAAATTGAATCTGCCCTGGTAGCCAAGACAGACCTGGTGGCAGAAGCCGCTGTGGTGGGTCGCCCAGACGATTTGACAGGTGAAGCCATTTGCGCGTTTGTGGTGCTCAAGCGTGGTGTGCCAACAGGCGACGAAGCCAAAGCCATTGCCAAAGAGCTGCGTGACTGGGTGGCCAAGGAGATTGGTCCAATTGCCAAACCGAAAGACATTCGTTTTGGTGAAAACCTGCCCAAAACTCGTTCAGGCAAGATCATGCGCCGCCTGTTGCGTTCATTGGCCAAGGGTGAAACCATCACCCAGGACACCTCCACGCTGGAGAACCCAGCTATCCTGGGTCAATTGGGTCAAACCTATTAATGCTATAAAAAAATGAGCTACTGGTGCTTATCTGATAAGCACCAGAGGCTGATTTGGTTCAAAAAGCATGGGGGTCACAGGCCTCCATGAAAAAAGCCCGCAGTTGCGGGCTTTTTCGCGTTGTGTGCACCAGTTTCGGTGACGGCGGTTACTTGAGTGACAAGACCCATTTCACCAAGGTGTCGGCCTCCGCTTGGCTGACCTGCGGATTGGCTGGCATGGGTATTGCACCCCATGTACCCGAGCCACCTTTCATGACCTTTGTGGCGAGCTTGGCGCTGACGTCCTGGCCAGCGTATTTTTTGGCCACGTCCTGGTAAGACGGGCCCACCACTTTCTTTTCTACCGTATGACACGCCATGCAGTTTTTCTTTTGTGCCAGTGCCAAGTCAGCCCAAGCTGGCACGGCAAAAGCGGCTGTAGCGAGCAAGGCAAATAGAGGTCGTTTCATGGCATCGTCCTTCAGAAAAGTGGGTTAGAGTTGCTTTAACGTGATTGTAGGTGGCAAGGTTGACAGGTCGGTCTGTCACCCGAGGTCGCCAAAGAAGAGGTGTTTGATGTATTTTCTGGGCTTGGGATTGGTTTTGATGGTGTTGAAGTACCTGCAGTGGGGTCCGGTGGCACTGTGGTCGTGGTGGTGGGTGGCCTTGCCTTTTGCCTTGGCGGTGGCGTGGTGGTCTTGGGCCGACAGCACGGGCTACACCAAGCGCAAAGCCATGGAGCGTGAGAACCAGCGCCGTGACGCGCGCCGCGACCGCACCAAAGAGGCCTTGGGCACCATCAACCGCAAGCGCCCGTGAGGCTAGAGTCGTCAATCACCCCTTGGTTTGGCGGCCTATTTTGCGGCCCGCAATGTGGCCTTTTCTCAGCCTGACAAAGTGCGCTGGGACATAATCAGTCCGTCCTTTTTCTGTTCTAAATCTTCTTTGAGTGACCCTCGTCATGCCCATTTACCGCTCCAAAACCACCACCGCTGGCCGCAATATGGCGGGTGCCCGTTCGCTCTGGCGTGCCACCGGCATGAAAGACGGCGACTTTGAGAAACCGATCATTGCTGTGGTGAACTCTTTCACGCAGTTTGTGCCGGGCCATGTGCATCTAAAAGATCTGGGCCAATTGGTGGCGCGCGAGATTGAAGCAGCAGGCGGTGTGGCCAAAGAGTTCAACACCATCGCGGTCGATGACGGTATTGCCATGGGCCATGACGGCATGTTGTATTCGCTACCGAGTCGCGACATCATTGCCGATTCGGTCGAGTACATGGTGAACGCGCATTGCGCCGATGCCATGGTGTGCATTTCCAATTGCGACAAGATCACCCCCGGCATGCTGATGGCCGCCATGCGGCTGAACATTCCGGTGGTGTTTGTGTCTGGCGGACCCATGGAGGCTGGCAAAACCCGTTTGAGCGTGTTCAAGCTGGACCTGGTCGATGCGATGGTGATGGCCGCTGACGACAAGGTGTCTGATGAAGACGTGGCCGAAATCGAGCGCTCGGCATGCCCTACTTGCGGGTCGTGCTCGGGCATGTTCACTGCAAATTCGATGAACTGCCTGACTGAGGCGCTGGGCCTGTCTTTGCCAGGCAACGGCACGGTGGTGGCAACCCATGCCGACCGCGAACAACTCTTCAAGCGCGCCGGTCGCCTGGCCGTTGATTTGTGCAAGCGATATTACGAGCAGGACGATGCTTCAGTGTTGCCGCGCTCAATTGGCTTCAAGGCCTTTGAGAACGCCATCACGCTGGACATTGCCATGGGTGGCTCCACCAACACCATTCTTCACATTTTGGCGATTGCACAAGAAGCCGAGATTGATTTCACGCTGGCTGACATCGACCGCTTGTCACGCTCGGTGCCCCAACTTTGCAAGGTAGCCCCCAACACCCAGAAGTACCACATCGAAGACGTGCACCGCGCGGGCGGCATCATGGGCATTTTGGGGGAGTTGGACCGCGTGGGCAAACTGCATACCGATGTGCCCACCGTTCACGCGCCCACCCTGAAAGATGCCCTGGACCAATGGGACATCATGCGCAACCCGTCTGCTGAAGTGCAAAAGTTTTACATGGCCGGCCCTGCTGGCGTGCCATCACAGGTCGCTTTCAGCCAAAAATCACGCTGGCCCAGCCTGGACGATGACCGCGCTGAGGGCTGTATCCGCGCTGGCCAAAATGCCTACTCACAAGAAGGTGGTCTGGCGGTATTGGTCGGCAACATTGCCTTGAACGGCTGTGTGGTCAAGACAGCCGGTGTTGATGACGATCTGCTGGTGTTTGAAGGCCCGGCTTATGTGACCGAATCACAAGACGAGGCGGTGGCTGATGTGTTGGCCGACAAGGTCAAGGCGGGTGACGTGGTGATCGTGCGTTATGAAGGCCCCAAGGGTGGCCCTGGCATGCAGGAAATGCTTTACCCCACGTCCTATATCAAGTCCAAGGGCTTGGGCAAAGCCTGCGCGCTGTTGACCGATGGACGCTTTTCAGGTGGCACCTCCGGCTTGTCGATTGGTCATGCGTCGCCTGAGGCGGCAGGTGGCGGGGCGATTGGCCTGATCCGCCAGGGTGACCGCATCCGCATTGACATTCCCAACCGGTCCATCAACGTGCTGGTGTCTGATGAGGAACTGGCGCGTCGGCGTATCGAGCAAGATGCCCTGGGCTGGAAGCCCGCCAAACCACGCCCACGCAAGGTGTCTGCGGCACTTAAAGCCTACGCCAAACTTGTGATGTCGGCTGACAAGGGCGCGGTGCGCGATTTGTCTCTGCTGGAGGATTGATGCTGATTCATCCGCAAATTGACCCGGTGGCCTTGCAGTTGGGGCCATTGGCGGTGCATTGGTATGGTTTGACTTACCTTGCAGCGTTTGGTCTGTTCATGTTGCTGGGGGTGCGCCGCCTGAAGCATGAGCCCTATGCATCTCTGCGCGGAGACCAGGCCTGGAGCCGCCGCGATGTGGAAGACATCTTGTTTCTGGGGGTGATGGGTGTCATTTTGGGCGGACGCCTGGGGTATTGCCTGTTTTACAAACCCATGTATTACGCGGCGCACCCACTGGAAATTTTTGCGGTGTGGCAGGGTGGCATGAGCTTTCACGGCGGCATGTTGGGGGTGATCGTGGCTGAGGTCTGGTTTGCCATGTCCAGAAAGCGGCCCCTCATGCAAGTGGCCGATTTTGTGGCGCCGTGTGTACCAACGGGCCTGGCGGCAGGACGCGTGGGCAACTTCATCAACGGTGAACTTTGGGGCCGGGTCAGCAGCCCAGATTTGCCCTGGGGCATGGTGTTTCGTGGTGCCGGTGACATGCCGCGCCATCCGTCGCAGATTTACCAGTTTTTGCTGGAAGGCATGCTGCTGTTTGTGTTGTTGTGGTTGTATGCACGCAAGCCCAGGGCGCAGGGGCAGGTGGCGGCTGCATTTTTGATGGGTTACGGCTTGTTTCGTTTCACGGCCGAGTATTTCCGCGAGCCAGATGCGCATCTGGGGCTTTTGGGCTTGGGGCTGAGCATGGGGCAGTGGTTGTGTGTGCCCATGATGCTTGGTGGTGCCGGTTTGTGGTGGTGGGCCGGGCAACAAGGCACAAAATCAGGTCAAAATAGCCTGTAGTGCCCGTCATACATACCTTAGTAGCTATCTAATTTAGAGTATTTAAGATTTTCCATGCCAGCGAAAATTCAATTTGAACAGTCTGCTGGGGTGGCGCGGGTCACGCTGAGTTACCCCAAGCGTTTCAATGCCATGTCACGCGCCATGTGGCGGGAGTTGCGGGCGGTGTTTGAGCGCATTCAGCGCGATTCCGATTTGCGTTGTGTGTTGATTCTTGGGGCGGGCACCCATTTCTGCGCCGGTGGCGATATCTCCGAGTACCCGGCGTTTCGGTTTTCTGAACCCACGCTGCGCGAGTTTCATGAAGGTGATGTGTGGGGGGCTTTAAGCGCCATGCTCGCGTGTGATGTGCCCATCGTGGCGCAAATTGCCGGCAACTGCATGGGGGCAGGGGTTGAGATTGCCAGTTGTTGCGACATTCGCTTGAGCGCAGAGTCGGCCCAGTTTGGCGCGCCGATTGCCCGCCTGGGTTTTCCAATGGCCCCGCGTGAGGCCGCCCTGGTGACGCGGGAGTTGGGTGCCGTTACCGCCCGGCAAATGCTGCTGGAAGCGGCGGTTTTCAGTGCCCCCGAGATGTTACAGCGCGGGTTTTTGAGCCGGGTGGTGGCCGATGTGGATTTGCCTCAATTGGCGCAAGCCACGGTGCACCGCATCTGCCAACTGGCGCCACAGGCAGCACGCCTGAACAAACAGACCTTTAGAGCATTAAATATGCCTATAGCGCCCTACATTGGTTCATCTTTAGCTACACAAAATATAGCAATCGACCCGGTTGAAAGCTTGTTGCCTGGCGCTTACGCCTATGCCGACAGTGCCGAGCAGCGCGAAGGCATCACCGCCTTTCTTGAAAAGCGGCCGCCCAGATTTTGAGCCTGTTTCCGGCTCGGCCAAGGACTCAGTACACTTGTCTACAAGCGCCAATTCGACATTCGGCAACCCACATCGCACTCTTACGCTCATGAATCTGATACCGCACCACAAACTCTCTCGTCGCCAGCTTTCCCTCGGCCTGCTGGGTTGGGGGTTGGCCCTTTCCGCCTGCGCTCAGCCTGCCGCCAGCGACGACATGGTCACGCTGGAGACTGCACGTGCCGAATTTGAGGCCGGGCGGGCGGTGCTGATTGACATCCGTGAACCCAGCGAGCACGCCACTGGCGTGGCCAAAGGGGCGCAACTGTTGCCAATGCGGCAACTCAGTGCCCGGTTGTCCGAAATTCCCACCTCAACGGCCAAGCCGGTTTTTTTGATTTGCAACACCCAAAACCGCTCCAGCGCCACGCTGCGGGCCTTGCGTGAGCGGGGGTACAAGCATGTGCGTTATGTGCACGGTGGCATGAGCCAGTGGGCCAGCAAGGGTTGGCCGATGGTCAAGCCAGCCCCCGGGGGTTAAACCGCACGCTTGCGAGTTGTTGTCTCTTGGGCCCTGGAAGGTTGCCAATGCTTGACCTGATTGATTTCCGTCATTTTTTCAATACCATTCCGATCGCGATGGCGTTAAGCCGTGCCTCAGACCGTGTGATTCTGGATGTCAATCCCCAGTGGCTGCATTTGACCGGACTGTCCCCTGCCGATGTGGTGGCGCAGCGGGCCGAAGACCTGGGTTTCCAGGAAGGTGTGCATCAGCGCGTTCGCATTCAGTGCGCCCTTGATGAAACCGGCCAGGTCCGCAACCAGGAGTTGATCTTTGTTGGCACTGACCAGCGCAAATTGACCTTGCGAATGGATGTGTCGCGGCTTGTGGTCAGTGGGCTGATCTGTGACGTGTGCTACCTCAAAGACGTGACAGCCGAGCGAGCAGTGCAGTCGGCATTGCTGGCCAGTGAGCAACTTCTGACGGCATCGAACGAGCGCATGGACCAGCAGCTGCGCCTGTTTGAGTCGTTGGAGTCGCTGGCATCGGTGGGCTACTGGACGTCAGTTGACGATGCCGAGACCTTGTCCTGGTCGAACGGGTTGTACCTTTTGGCAGGGCTGGAACCCGGCTCGGTACGTGACCGCAAGATCGGGCGCAGCCGCATTTTTGCAGAAGACTTGGCGGCGTTTTCTCAAACGCGGCAAGCGCTGGATGGTCAGACGCTCGAATACCGCTGGCTGCATCCGGATGGCCGTGTGCACTGGCACCGTTCGCGCATGCAGCGTTTGGCGGGCCAGGGCAACGCGGATTTGGCCTTTGGTGTGGTGCAAGACATTACCCGCGAGCGCGAAGCGGGGCTGGCATTTCAGGAAAAACTGGCCTTTATTCAAAAAATAACCAAGCGCTTGCCAGGTGTTGTGTTTCAGATACGTCGCAATGCCGATGGCGTGCTGGAGTTTTTGTACATCAGTGAACCGGCTTGCATCATTTACCCAGGGTTCACCGCCCAGGATATTTTGCAAGATGCCTACTGCACGCTGAGTTTGCACCACCCCGACGATGTGGAGGCGTTCACGCTTACCGTGCGTGAAGCCTTGAACGCGTTGCAACCCTGGCACTGTGAGTATCGGCTGCGGTTGCCCGATGGTGCGGTACGCTGGTTGCTGGGGCAGGGTTTGCCAGAGTCAGATGGTCATGGTGCCGTGTTGATGAGTGGCTTTGTCACCGACATCACCGAGCGCAAGCAGTCTGAGGAACGCCTGCGCCGCAGCGAGGCGCGGTTTCGGGCGCTCACCGAACTGTCCTCTGATTGGTATTGGGAGCAAGACGACTGTTTCAGGTTTGTCCAGGTGACCGGAAACATCGAGATTGTGAACACCTTGCCTTCAGCGCATTACGTGGGCAAAACCCGCTGGGAATCCGGTGTGCAAGGGGTTAGCCCGGCCCAGTGGGACATGCACCGTGCGGCGCTCAATGCCCATGAAGAGTTTCAAGACTTTGAGATGCAGCGTGTTCGCCCCGATGGCGCGTTGATGTGGGTGTCGATCAGCGGTGCCCCCATGTTTGATGCCCAGGGCAACTTTGTGGGCTACCAAGGCATTGGGCGTGACATCTCCGAGCGCAAACTGGCCGAGGAAAAAATTGAGCAGTTGGCGTTTTACGACGCGTTGACCGGTTTGCCCAACCGGCGATTGCTGATCGAGCGTTTGCAGTTGGCCCTGCTGGGCGTGTCAAGGCATGGCTTGTACAGCGGGGTGCTGTTCATTGACCTGGACAACTTCAAAGACCTTAACGACACGCTGGGTCACGACGCGGGCGACATGTTGTTGCGCCAGGTGGCGCAGCGCCTACAGGCCAGCGTGCGCGAAGTCGACACGGTGGCGCGCCTTGGGGGGGATGAGTTTGTCGTGGTGCTTGAAGAGTTGGGCAGCCGTGCCGACACCGTCACTGCGCTGATTGAGCAGGTGGGGCAAAAAATTCTGATGACTCTGAACCAGGTCTACACGCTGGGTTCAGTTGAGCTTTACAGTACCCCCAGCCTGGGCGTGGCGCTGTTGTCGAAAAGTGTCAAGTCGGTCGATGAACTGCTCAAGCAGGCCGACCTGGCCATGTACCAAAGCAAGGCGGCCGGGCGCAACACCATGCGGTTTTTTGACCCCGCCATGCAAGACATGGTGACCAAACGCACAGCGCTGGATCGCGACTTGCGTCTGGCGCTAAAAAACGACGAGTTTGTGCTTTATTACCAACCGGTGGTCGACAGTGCCGCCGTGGTGGTGGGGGTAGAGGCCCTGGTGCGCTGGCAACACCCGCAACGTGGGTTTTTGCCGCCGGGCGAATTTATTGGTGCGGCCGAGCAAAGCGGCCTGATTGTCCCCTTGGGGCAATGGGTGCTGCACACCGCCTGTGCGCAACTGGTGCTATGGGCAGCCGGTGCACAGACTGACAAGCTGCACATGGCGGTCAATGTCAGCGTGCAGCAGTTCCGTCACCCGGAGTTTGTGGCACAGGTGCTGGGCGTGCTGGAGACTACGGGGGCCAACCCGCGTTTGCTCAAATTGGAAGTTACCGAAAGCTTGCTGGTCACCGACGTGCAGGATGTGGTGGCCAAGATGCAGGCCTTGCGCGATGCACAGGTGTCTTTTTCATTGGACGACTTTGGCACTGGTTACTCCAGCCTGTCTTACCTCAAACGTTTGCCGCTGGCGCAACTCAAGATCGACCAGTCGTTTGTGCAAGACATCCTGACCGATGTGCATGACGTTGCCATTGCAAAAAGTGTGCTCACCCTGGGGCAAAGCCTTGGCCTGCGGGTGGTGGCTGAAGGCGTCGAAAGCGCCGGACAGTGGCAGTTTCTGCTGGAACAGGGTTGTACTTTGTTCCAGGGCTACCTGTTTTGCAAGCCCGTGCCGATCGCGAGCCTGCCGATCGGTTGCCTAATGCCCGACTAGGTCACTTAAAACGGTGCGTCAGGCAATGTGGCCGTTAAGTCCACAGGCTCAACTTGCTCGGCCACCGCTTCCAAAGCGCTGCCGGTGGCCAATTCGGCCACTGCGGCACGTACCGTTGCCTTGTCGCCTGCACTGGCAAACTTGCTGTACTTGCCTAGCAGTGCCACCATCTGGCCGTAAATGCGCGGGTTGGCGGCCATGCATTCCTTTTGCTCCAGAAAGTTGGCATCGCCTGAGAAATTGCCTACCAGCCCCCCGGCTTCGGTGATCAGCAAAGACCCGGCCGCCACGTCCCAGGGTTGCAGGCCGGTCTCGAAAAAGCCATCGGTAAAACCTGCGGCCACATAGGCCAGGTCGAGCGCAGCCGCACCGGGGCGGCGCAGGCCGGCGGTGCGTTGCATCATGTCGCCCATCATGCGCAGGTAGGTGTTGAAGTCGTCACTCTCGCGAAACGGGAACCCGGTGGAAATCAGGCACTCCTGCAAGCGTGTGCGCTTGGCCACCCGGATACGGCGGTTGTTCATGTAAGAGCCACGCCCCTTGGTAGCGGTAAACAGGTCGTTTCGGCTGGGGTCGTAAATTACCGCTTGTTCAACCTTGCCCTTGACGGCCAGCGCAATGCTCACGCAATAAATCGGCAAACCGTGAATGAAGTTGGTGGTGCCGTCTAGCGGGTCAATGATCCAGACAAACTCGGAATCCTGCGCGCCGTGGGTACGGCCCGACTCTTCAGCCCAGATGGCGTGACCCGGGTACGCGCCCAGCAGTGTCTCGATGATGAGCTGTTCAGCGGCCTGGTCCACTTCGGTGACGAAGTCATTGGCCTGTTTTTGCGACACGCGTACAGATTCCACATCGAGCGCAGCCCGGTTGATGAGGGCCCCAGCTGCGCGGGCGGCCTTCACGGCCACGTTGATCATCGGGTGCAAGTTTGAAGGATTCATAAATTTTTTAGCGGGACCGGTGTTGAAACCCTGTGCCTGTAGATGGATGAGCAGTGTGCTGCCAGGCGATGCGGGCGGCGACAATGTACGGATTTTAACGGTGTGACCATGCAGACCCGATTTATCTTGATCAACACCAGCCACGCAGGCAATGTGGGCGCTGCGGCCCGGGCCATGAAAACCATGGGGTTTGATGACCTGGTGCTGGTGGCACCGCGTTGGGCCAATGTGCTGAACCGCGAAGAAACCATCCAGCGCGCCAGTGGTGCGCTTGATGTGCTCAAGAATGCCCGCATTGTGGACACGCTGGACGATGCACTGTTGGGCATGACCCACCTGTGCGCCACCGCCATGACCCCGCGTGATTTCGGCCCCCCCACCACCACGCCGCGCAAGCATTTTGAAGCGCTATTAAAAGCAGAGCTTCTAACGCAATCAGCGCAAGGACAAGAGCCCGAAAGTGCCGCTAAAAACGCTGGCATAGCATTTTTGTTTGGCTCGGAGCGTTTTGGTATGCGCAACGAAGACGTGTACCGTTGCCATGTTTGCCTGAGCATTCCCAGCAACCCTAAATTTGGCTCATTGAACCTGGGCGCGGCCCTGCAGGTGATTGCCTATGACTGGCGCGAAGCCCTGGCTGCTTTTCCGG
Organism: Rhodoferax sp.; assembly: GCA_044344025.1. Classification (GTDB taxonomy): domain Bacteria; phylum Pseudomonadota; class Gammaproteobacteria; order Burkholderiales; family Burkholderiaceae_C; genus Rhodoferax. The sequence continues at coordinate 3,356 of JBIJDQ010000016.1, read as the reverse complement.
TGGAGGGCGCAACCCCGGTGCCGGTGTTGGCCGATGCGGCTCAGGTGGCAGGCATGTTGACCCATCTGGAGCAGGCCCTCGGCCACATCGGGTTTCTTGACCCGGCCGCGCCTAAAAAACTCATGCCCCGGCTTAACCAGCTGTTTAACCGGGCACAAGTCACGCAGGAAGAAATTCACATCCTGCGCGGCATTGCCAAAATCATGCTCAGGCCGCAGCCCCTGATGCAGCCACTTCCTCAAACCCTGGCCATGTCAGGGCTTGACCCCAAAGAATAGACTCGCGTGATGTTTTCAAGAATCAAATCCGACGTTCAATGCATTCTGGAGCGTGACCCTGCCGCACGCAGCACCTGGGAGGTGCTCACCTGCTACCCCGGCCTGCACGCCGTCATCCTGCACCGGCTGGCGCATGCCTGCTGGACGCATGGCTTCAAGTGGCTGGGGCGCTACACCTCGCACATTGCCCGGTTTTTGACCGGTATTGAGATTCACCCTGGCGCAAAAATTGGTGAACGGGTGTTTTTTGACCATGCCATGGGGGTGGTTGTGGGTGAGACGGCTGAAATTGGCGATGGCTGCACCATTTACCAAGGCGTCACGCTGGGGGGGACTTCACTTTACAAGGGCACCAAGCGCCACCCCACGCTGGGTCGTGGTGTGGTGGTGGGGGCCGGTGCGCAGGTGCTGGGTGGTTTTACTGTGGGGGATGGGGCCAAGGTGGGCTCCAACGCGGTGGTGACCAAACCGGTGCCCGCAGGTGCTACCGCCGTGGGCAACCCGGCGCGCATTATCCAGGCCGAGCTCGATGTCAAGCGCGAAGAAGTTGCCTCAAAAATGGGGTTTTCGGCCTACGGCATCACGCAAAGCGACGACCCCTTGAGCCAGGCCTTGCGTGGCCTGATTGACAACGCCTCGGGTCACGAGCACCAGATCGCCATGCTCTGGAAAGCCATTGAGCAACTTAACTGCCCACGCCAAGTGGTGTCAATTGTTCCGCAAGACGCCGCACGGCAGGAGCATTTTGAGGCGGACAAACTCAATCAGCTGGTGGGCAAGTAGGCCAAATGTAAAAAAGCCCCGCTGATGGGCTAGCCGTTCCAACAAGGCGTTGCCAAGTGTGGCTTGATTACTCTAAAAGGCCTGCCTGACCTTGATAGGAGCAGCCGTCTGCTCTCGAATTAGCTGGCCAAGAAATGCAGAGAACCCTGCAATGTCGTGGCCGGTGCTGGCCTCCTCAAGAGCGTCCATGTAGGGCTTACGCCGCTCTACCGGGACGACCGTCCACACGTACCCGCCTGTGACCAGCATCGCATTCATCAAGAAGCGGCCCAGCCGGCCATTGCCGTCCATGTAGGGGTGGACGTAGACAAAGAAGAAGTGCCCCAGGACGGCACGAACCCCCGGATGTTGTTCTGCCGAAATCAGCTCAAAAAGGACAGGCATGCATTCGCGTACCGCTTCTTTCGAGAGCGGTACGTGCATCGCGCCACTGATGTAAACCTGGCCATTTCGCCATCCGGCCAAATCACTGGGCTTTAGTAAGCCGGCTTGGACGCTTGGGCTGAAAAGTGCCCGATGCCAGCTGCTGAGTGCCTCGCGCACGGCGTAGGTCGGGTGCGGATTGTTCAGCTCTCGTTCGATAAATGCTGCCACCTCGGTGTGAGCCTCAAAGTACCCTTTCGCTGCCATCGCGTCGCGCGCACCCTTGTCCGGGCCATCCGGGTCCCACTTCCCAGAGCGCACACGCTCAATCAGCTCCGGTGTAACTCGGTAGCCTTCAATGGACAGCGAGTGGTACGCATCGCTGACGTACCGGTCTTTGACCTCTTTGAGGGCTGCGGCAATGTCAGTTGGCAATGCGCTTGGCGCTGGCAAGTTATCAATGACGACCTCGCGCATTTGCTCCCAATTGACACGTAGGCGTTGCACATAAGGGGACTCCGGTCGACCACCAGGTAAAGCTGGCGGGACCACGTCAAAAGGGGACGTTTCGATGACCACGTAATCTGCGCTTTTCATCGTGCTCACGATGTTGTCCGCGTGCGCTGCGCGACCCAGCGCGCGGAAGGCGCCGGCCAGGCGACCCGCCACCACAGAATGGGAACCGTTCAGCAGCACCGTCAAAAGGCCGCCCAAGTCTTCGACCAAGCTCAGCGCGATGCGAGCGGCCACCGTCTTTTGCTGGAAGAACCCGGCGCCAACGGCCACCAGTGCATTGGCCAATTCGACAAGGCGCAGGCCCCCTTCGTCAGGTTCCGCCTTGGAAGGCAGCACTCCCGGCGCGCGATAAAGGAAAAGCGTGCAGCCGTGAGGGAGCGGAACCAGTTGGTTATGGCCGGCCTTCGTCCAAATTTGCATCTGCAGGGGGAGAGCGCGCTCGCCCGAGCGTAGTTGAAGCGACTGCTCGGGGCTGAGATGCCAATCCTCGCCGAACCGGTCGTCGCAGTACCCGCTGATGAAGTTGCGCATGCCAGCGAACCAGGCGGAGGTGCTTCCCAAGGGCTCGCCTGGCCGGCTCGGCAAGTACCAGCCTTTGAACACTTCCTCCAGAAACCCGCCCTTTATCAAGCGCTCTCTGTGTATGCGAGAGAGCTGGACGCTGCGAATAACCCGTGCCCCTTGGGTTTGTAGCTTGGCCAACTCGGCCAGTGATTGCGCTAATTTTTCGTTAGGTGCTGCCATGACGGGTTGCCTGTTTTGATATGGATTCACTAAAATGGCGTTGTGCCAACGCACTAATATCGTGATTTATTGTTTCGCTAATATTGTGTTGTGTCAATCCACTAATCTAATGGGGCCAGCGCATGAGTCTGCATGGGCCCGTAACGGTCTCTGTGCTATGTAAACTATAGCTACAAACCCTTAGTGCATAAGCACTAGAGGCCGATTAGGCTTATAAAAACGTGCGAATCGCGGTTTTGGGCCGAAAGGCCTTGCAAACGGCTTCATCTGATTCGATGTAGGGCCCGCCAATCAGATCAATGCAATACGGCACGGCGGCAAAAATACCGGGCACAACGGACTTGCCTTCTGCATCGCGCAGGCCTTCCAGTGTTTCGGCAATGGATTTGGGCTGGCCTGGCAGGTTGATGATGAGGGTCTGGTTTCTGATGACGGCCACCTGGCGCGACAAAATTGCGGTGGGCACAAAATTCAGGCTGATCTGGCGCATTTGCTCACCAAAACCTGGCATTTCCTTGTGCGCCACAGCCAGCGTGGCCTCGGGTGTCACATCGCGCAGCGCAGGGCCGGTGCCGCCAGTGGTGAGCACCAAGGCGCAACCTGCGTCCACCAGTTCAATCAGTGCCGCTTGAATAGCCGCTTGCTCGTCTGGAATCAGACGTGCTTCAAATT
>JBIJDQ010000218.1:0-4760 GCA_044344025.1 Rhodoferax sp. | reverse complement strand
TCAGTTTGGCCCTCTATGCGGCCGCTCCAATCGTCGTAACGCTCGTCTCACGTCTCAACGGTCAATCCCTGGTAAATTTGATCCTGTTGCAACGCCTGCGCTGACCACTGGTGAGCGCTGGCGAAGGCAGAGCCAGCAGACTGCAAACTGAGCACCAAACCTGGTTCCAACTGCAAACGGCCCAGCGACGCAGCCAGCGCATCGGCATCCAAAGGGTCCTCTTGCACCAACGCATTGACCTCATGCGTCAGCAGTGCCGCAATGCCGCAATAACGCGCGGCGCTGACCACCACCGGCAAGCCGTGCGCCATGGCCTCTAGAACCACCATGGCAAAGGTATCTTCCAGCGTCGGGTGGGCCAGGCAATCAGCCGCTTGGTAGGCTGGCCCGACATCATGCAGCGCGCCCAAAAAGTGCACCCTTTCTGCCAACCCCAAGGCCTGCGCCTGGGTCCTGAAGTGTGGCATTTGCGCCAGGTTGCCAACCACCGCGACATAAACGTTCAGGGGCAGCTGTGACACCGCTTGAAGCAAGGTGGCCAAGCCTTTTTTTCGGTAGTCATTGCCCACAAACAAAATACAAAAGCCACTCTGCGGCAAGCCCAGCTTGCAACGCTCCGCCAATTTTTGCTCCTCGGTGGCGACACCGTCCACCCGTTCAACCCCTGGGGTGATCACCGAAACGGCTTCTTTGCACGCTGGGTAGGCCTCCAGCGTTTGCGCCACCAATGTCTGGGATGTCAACACAATGCGACGTGGCTTGACCAATGAAAACCGACTTCGCTCCAGCGCCAAATAAGCAAGCAGTCGTGGACTGGTGATGATCTTGAGCCAACGCAATGCCCGCCGGGTGCCCTTCAAACCGTGCAACAAGTTGTACTTGACGGGCAACACGTGCACGGTTTGCACCTGCCCGTGCCAGGTGTTTTCATGCGAATGCACCACGTCAAAGCCCTGACGTGTGGCCAACCAGGTGGCGCAGGCGAACCAAAGTTGATTGACCCAGCGCGGCCGGCTGAAGGGTTGCGACACCTTGTGATAAGTCACCCCAGGCCAGTCGTGATCGACGTGCTGGGCAAACACATGTATTTCATGACTGGCAGCCAAATGCGACACCAACGCCATCGAATAGCGCTCTGCCCCGCCACCTGTTGAGGAAAAATGTCGGTTCAGAACCGCAATGCGAAGGCGACGAGCGGGCGGCAACTGGCCATCACGGATTGCCGCGCTGTCGTTGCCATCACGCTTATCCACCATGCCTGCGCCGATCTTCGTAGCCGGTGGCCAATTTGAGCCAAAACACCGGCAAGGTGGTTGAGCGAACCACTGGCACACGAGGCAATTGCATCAGGTCAAGACCTACCTGTACGCGGCCTCTCACCGTCGTGGTTGCGGATGCATAAGCTGACGAGCGAACCATTTCAACGTGCGTGGGGGTCAAGCCACCATAGGGGTAACAAAAATGCTCTACTGCTTTCCCAGCAAGCGTCGAAAGCTCTTTTTTGGAGAGCGATATTTCTTCCAGGGCCACTGAGTCGTCACACGCTGTAAGGTTGACATGGTGGCGCGTGTGTGCCCCAACCTCTTGTCCGCCGGCCACCCATTGGCGCAAATGGCCAGGAGTCATCAGGGGCGCGGGCGCAACACCTTGCGCCGCATCCCATTCATTGGTTTGCCCCAACCGCTCGCTTACGCAATAGCATGTGGACGAAAAACCATGCCGTTGCAACACGGGCAAGGCATACGTCAGGTTGTTTAGAAACCCGTCGTCAAACGTGATGCCGACCACCTTGCCTTGCTTTTCACCGCGCAGGTATGGCATCAGGCCAGACATGGACACACCTTGGTAGCCCAACAGCGAAAGCAACCGCATCTGGCGGGCAAACGCCGCGGGTGACACGTACAGACTTCTGAACGGTGCGCCTTTGGGCGGTGCGGCATCAATCTGGTGGTAAACCAGAATTGGAATCGGCAAGCTGTTATGGCAAACGTCAATCAACCCGCACCTCCTGAACGGCTAGAGCAACACAATATCGTATTGCTCCTGCCCCATGGCACTTTCGCTTTGCAGCGACACCGGCTTGCCGATGAACTCGCTCAAGCCCGCCAGATGCTGGCTTTCTTCGTCCAGAAACAGCTCAATCACCTTGGGTGAGGCCACCACGCGAAACTCTTTGGGGTTGAACTGGCGCGCCTCACGCAAGATTTCCCGAAAAATGTCGTACGCCACGCTGCGTGCGGTTTTCACTATGCCCTTGCCGCTGCATACGGGGCAGGGCTCACACAGCATGTGCGCCAGCGACTCACGTGTGCGCTTTCGCGTCATCTCGACCAGGCCCAATTGCGAAAACTCGCCGCACATGGTTTTGACCCGGTCACGGGCAAGCTGTTTTCGGATTTCTGCCAGCACAGCCACCCGGTGTTCTTCAGGCACCATGTCAATAAAGTCCACGATGATGATGCCGCCCAGGTTGCGCAGGCGCAATTGCCTGGCAATGGCTTGCGCCGCTTCCAGGTTGGTCTTGAAAATGGTGTCATCAAAATTGCGCGCACCGACAAAGCCACCGGTGTTCACGTCCACCGTGGTCAGTGCCTCTGTCTGGTCCACGATCAAATAACCGCCAGACTTCAACTCTACCCGCCGGCCCAGCGCCTTGGCAATTTCTTCGTCAATCGCATACAAATCAAAAATCGGGCGCTCGCCCTTGTAGTGCAACAGCTTTTGTGCAGCCGCTGGCATGAACTCCTGACCAAAAGCCTTCATCACGGCAAACTGCTCCAGGGAATCCACCTTGATGGACTGGGTCTGTTCCGAGGCCAGGTCACGCAGCACGCGTTGCAGCAAACTCAAATCCTGATGCAGCAGTGAGGTGGCTGGCAAGCGCGTCGCGGCCTCGCGAATGCGCTTCCAGGCTTTGCGCAGGTAGGCCACGTCGTCGGCCAGTTCTCCCGCCGTGGCATCTTCACCGTTGGTGCGCAAAATAAAACCACCGCCCTCACTGCCCACCAGGGTTTGCAGGTGCTGGCGCAAGGCATCGCGCTGCGCCTGTGGAATTTTTTGCGACACACCAATGTGGTCGTCTTGCGGCAAAAACACCAACATGCGTCCGGCAATGCTGATTTGCGTGGACAAACGTGCGCCCTTGCTGCCAATCGGGTCCTTAATCACCTGCACCATCAGGCTCTGCCCTTCAAACACCTGCTTTTCAATCGGTATCTGAGGCGCAGCGTTGCGCGCCGCAGAAATCGTTTCACCCTCGGCTGGTGGATGCCAGACATCGGCCACATGCAAAAACGCGGCCCGCTCCAGCCCAATGTCGATGAAAGCCGACTGCATGCCGGGCAGCACCCTGGCCACCTTGCCCAGATAGACATTGCCCACCAGCCCGCGCTCCAGTGTGCGCTCCACGTGCAACTCTTGCAACACCCCGTTTTCCACCACAGCCACCCGCGTTTCCTGCGGTGCCCAGTTGATCAGAATGTCTTCTTGCATAAATTCAGTGTTTTTGTAGATAATTATGGGCTGGAGTGCACGTCTGATATGGCTTTGTAGCTATTAATACACTAGCAAAAAAATCCAAGGGTGCGCAGCAGTTGTGCCGTCTCAAACAGGGGCAACCCCATGATGCCGGTGTAACTTCCGCTCAAATGCGAAATGTGCGCTGCCGCCCTGCCCTGCACGCCGTAGGCACCGGCTTTGCCCATGGGTTCACCCGTATCCACATAGGCTTTGACCTGTGCGGCAGTCATCGGTGCAAAAGCGACTCTTGAGATTGACACCGCCTGCACACGCTCGCCAGCGGTGCCCACCGCCACCGCCGTCAACACCCGGTGCGTCTGGCCTGCCAGCATCGTTAACATGCAAGCGGCATCTGCCGCGTCTCTTGGCTTGCCCAAAATGACCCGGCCTAGCGCCACTGTGGTGTCTGAACACAACACCGGAGCAGTCGGCAAACCCAGGCGCTGGTGCCGCGCCAAGGCGGCATCGAGTTTGAGCTGGGTGACACGTTTCACATAAGCCAGTGGAGCTTCGTGCGGCAGCACCGCTTCCAGGGCTTCTGCATCCTCGTGGGGTTCTGGCAGCAGCAATTCATAGGCCACGCCCAACTGCTCCAGCAATTGCCTGCGCCGGGGGCTTTGGGATGCCAGATAGACAAAACGATTCATTCGCGGTGGTAGGGGTGGTTGGCGTTGATTGACCAGGCGCGGTACAGTTGCTCGATCAGCAGCACACGCACCATGGCGTGCGGCAAAGTCAGGTCTGACAGTCGAACCCGCTCATGGGCCGCCTGCCTGAAAGCCGGATCAAGCCCGTCTGGCCCGCCAATCACCAAGGCCACATCGTCACCGCTGAGTTGCCAGTCTTTGAGCTTGCCAGCCAGCGCCATGGTGGTCAGGTGGGCGCCCCGTTCATCCAGCGCCACAATTCTGAAGCCTTTGGGAATGGCCGCCTCGATGCGGCTGCGCTCGGCAGCCAACAAGGTCTCAAGCGACTTAGATGCACGCGGCTCGGTCTTGACCGCTTTGAGTTCCACCTTCAGCTCGAAAGGAAAACGCTTCACGTAGTCGTCCCAGGCGGTTTGCGCCCAATCGGGCACACGCTGACCCACGGCAACAATCAGCAAACGCACGGTCAGGCTTTACGGTCAGGCTTTACGGTCAGGCTTTACGGTCAAGCGTTACGTTCACACTTTGCGGGCGGGTGTTTTTCTGGCGGGTGCTGACTTTACAGCGGGCTTTTTAGCCGCTACCTTTTTGACT
>JBIJDQ010000217.1:0-4763 GCA_044344025.1 Rhodoferax sp. | reverse complement strand
GCCGCCTGGTGCGATGCGAAACCCTACAAAGACCTCGTCCAATATCAATGCGATGCCGCGTTCATCACACACTTGACGCAGCGTTTTGAGCCACCCCGTGTAGGCGACTCGATCAAAACTCGCCGATCGCGCGCTGCTGAGCAACGAACCGTCACTCGGTGCAGCCTTGTTGGGGTGCATAGCCTGCAGGGGATTGATCAAAACACAAGCGATGTCTTTTCGGGTTCGCAAAACTCGCAACGTACCCTCTCCCATCTCCGTCAGCGTGAGTGTGTCGCGCGCAGGGACGGGGTTACCAATGCCCGGCTGCACGTCTCCCCACCAACCGTTATAGGCACCGGCGAATCGAACAATTTTCATGCGTCCGGTGTGGTAACGCGCCAGACGGACTGCCTGCATCACGGCTTCCGTTCCGGACATATGAAACGACACCTCATCCAGCCCGGAAATTCGCTTCAAGCGCGTCACATTGTCTTGTACGACGGGGTGATACGAACCCAGCACAGGACCCAGGTCTTCAACCAAGGCAGCGCCCTCCTTCATGCAACGCTTATAAAAGTCGTTTCCGAAGAGATTCACACCGTAAGAGCCTGTCAAATCAAAGAACGTATTGCCGTCAAGATCTGTCAGATGTACGCCGGAGGAGGATTGCATGAACGAAGCAATCTTGGGTCCATTCGCCATCAGTTGCTGGAATTGAAATGGCACCCTGTACTGGCTGACAAACTGCAAATCAGAAACGCCTTGTGTCATGTCCAGCGTCGCCTGCACACTTGCCGGATACCGTCGTCTGAACTCGCTTTTCAGTCTTTCAAAGCCTGCTCGCCGCGCTACTACCACTTCTGCTGCAGCGCCATCTATTGCCAGCGCTTCGTCCGGCTCATACTGGTACGAGGGAAGCTGTGCAGCGATACGGCGGGAAATTCGAGGGTGCCCGCCCAATGATCGATGCTTTGCAATTGACAACTCCAATCGCATTTTGGCCTTGCTTAAGCCCCATAGTACGGTCACGGCGCCTACGGCCGTCATCGCAAGTGCGGCCGTATTTCCCATTTCATCCAGCATTGAATATTTCCTTTTTTCCGTAAGTGAGAAACAAAACCATGTCCATTCGAAAAACTGTCCACCAGTTGCTAAACCAGGAAAATTTAAACTTTTTACTCACCAACCGCTTGCCCAGGCGTTGGCTGACCCAGTGGATGGGATGGTTCAGCAAGATAGAGCAACCTTTTGTACGGGAAACTTCTATCGCGGTCTGGAAATTTTTTAGTGACCTGGATCTCAGTGATGCCAAGAAGAAAAATTTCAAAAGCATGCACGATTGTTTTACCCGTGAACTCAAGGACGGCGCGCGCACTATCGATATGTCGGATGACGTTATGAGTAGTCCGGTCGATGCCATCATTGGTGCGCACGGCCCCATTGCGGGCACCACTGTTTTTCAGGCCAAAGGGTTTCCCTATCAGCTTGAAGATTTGGTAGGCGCTGAAGAGGACCTGAGCGACTGGGAGAACGGTTTCTTTGTTACGTTGCGACTTACATCGAGCATGTACCATCGTTTTCACGCGCCCTACACCTGCCGGGTAGAAAGAGTGAAATACTTTTCGGGCGACACATGGAACGTAAACCCCATTGCACTTAAACGCATTGAAAAACTGTTCTGCAAGAACGAGCGCGCTTTCATCGATACCCATCTGGAAGGTAGCGGTTCGCTGGCTGGAAAGCGGGTGGCACTTGTCCCGGTTGCGGCCATTCTGGTAGCCAGCATCCGCCTGCACTTTATCGATACGCTTTTGCACATGAAATATACGGGGCCCAAAACGATCAAATGTGATGCTGCGTTCACCAAAGGCCAGGAAATGGGCTGGTTTCAACATGGCTCCACCATCATCATCCTTGGACCACCAGGCATGGGTTTGTGTGAAGGGCTAACCCAAGGAAGCAATGTTCGGATGGGCCAAGCTCTCCTGCGCGCCTGTTAACTTCACCCCGGTGTGGGATTCCATAGGCCGTATCGCCTCCTGGACACTCTTTTCTACCAGGTGGCCCAAAACCTCTGCAAACCGCTCCACCACTGCACCCCAATGCAGTCCTGCGACGCTGATGCTTGCGGCCAATCCCAGACGCGTCATTTCATGCGGTGTTGTCGCAACACTGAGGGCCGCGCGAACGAACTCAACTTCGTCACCTGGCGGAACAAGCCTCCCGCTGTGCCCGTCCACGATCAGCTCTTGCGCTGCCGCACAGTCGTATGACACGACTGCCAAACCACTGGCGAGGGCCTCAGGCACAACGTTTCCAAAAGTTTCGCTCAAACTTGGGAATAAAAACAAATCGCCCGACGCGTAGTAGACGGCCAGCTCGTCGCCCTGGCGAACCCCTGCAAAGATTGCTTGCGGGCATGCTGCTTCCAGAGGTTTGCGCATCGGACCGTCACCCACAAACACCAGTTTCGCATCAGGTCGTCTTGATTTGATGGCGTTGAATGCAGTAACCACCAGCCCCACATTTTTCTCGCGCGCCAGACGACCTACCAGAATAACCACACAGTCTTTTGGACCGATTCCCCAGGAAGCACGCAACTCTTCAGAACGCTTGGATGGACTAAATCGATGCGTTTCCACGCCACGAGACACCAGGGTAACGTTCTCATAACCCCGTTCGCATAGCTGCGCAACCATCGCTTTGGTGGGCACCATGGTTGCCATCGTCTTGTTATGCAACTTCTTCAGGTAAGCCTCTATGGGTGACTTCAACAAGCCAATTCCGTAGTGCGACGTATAGGTCTGAAAATTGGTGTGGAAGGAGCTACTCACCGGCAACTTCAGTTTTCTTGCAGCGGCCACAGCGGACCATCCCAACGGACCCTCTGTAACAACGTGCACGATGTCGGGTCTGCGCTCTGTCCATAACCTGCAAAGGCGTTGTTTGGACGGCAAGCCAAACCGCAAGTCTCCGTAGGCAGGAATGGGAATTCCCTTGGCCAGGACTTCATCGATCCCGGATCGACTGGTTCCCGTGCCATCGTGCGGTTGGCGGGGTCTGACCACCTGAACGTCATGCCCGCTGTTCATCAACCCATCTACCAGACGACCCAATGTCATCGCGACTCCGTTCACCTCAGGAGGAAATGTCTCGGTAACTATGGAAATCCTGAGACTGGTTGGTCTTGGTGGGAAAGCGGTGGCAATGAGTGTGTCAGGTGTGTTCATAGACACAAGGCTACGGACTCTTTGTATCAAATTGATGACGCTTTATTTACACTTTTAAGTCTGTATGGCGGACGCAACAGGTTTACGTGAGGCACTCAGCCAAATCACCGCCATTAATGTGGTGATCAATACACCGAATCCAACGAGGAGCGTTTCCATGGAGACCGCCCCTGCAATGGCAACAGAGTAAAGCGCCAACATCAACAAAATGCCGCCATTTTCGTTGCATCCTTGCACGGCAATGGATCGGCCGGCTGTCAGCAAAGTGCAGCCCCGATGCTGCAGCATGGCATTCATGGGCACAACAAAAAAGCCGGCCAATGCGCCCACTGCAAAAAGAAAAACAACTGCAACGATCACAGAATCGATCAGCAAAAGCATGGGAACCATTGCGCCAATAAACATGCCAAATGGAAGCAAGGCGGAAACTTTTGCAAGCGTCATGTATCGGCCAGCTGCTACAGAACCAACGACAACGCCTATCGCCGAAACTCCTTGCAGATAAGCGGCCTGTTCCAAGTTGAAGCCCAACGCATAAGATGCCCAGCTCAGCACCAACAACTGCAAGGTTGCGCCAACCGCCCATAACAATGTCGTAACAGCCATCGAAATACCACCCATCGGATCGCGCCACAGCAGTTTGTTCTCTGCAAGAAAACGCTGTATCAACTCCACCGGGTGAAACGAATGACGATCGTACCGAACTCCACTGTCCGTTATGAAATAGCTGAAAACGAGCGCGCTTGCGTTGATGGCAAGCAATATGACCATACCCAGCAAGTAAGCTGAATCGGTAACCATAGGCCAGTTACCCAACCAATCCAGCGGCAACGATGACACATGCTTGCCCACAAGAACACCGCCAGTGACGGTGCCAACAATCACCGCCGTAACTGTTACGCCTTCAAGATAGCCATTTGCTCGAACCAGTGATGTTGCAGGCAATAGTTCAGTGATCAATCCGTATTTCGCCGGGGCGTACATGGCTGCCCCCAACCCCACAACCGCAATCGCAAACTCTGGTGGGCTACCCCATATCAGGAAAAGTGACCCCATCACTTTTAGCGCGTTCGAAAACACCATGACGCGCCCTTTAGGAAACGTATCCGCCAGGGGGCCGACAAACGGTGCCAGCAAGACGTAAAAAAACACAGCGCTCAATTTGAGCAATGGAATCAACCAGGCCGCACCACCCGTCTCCACCAACCGGGCAATGGTCACGATCAGAAACGCATTGTCAGCCACTGCTGAAATAAACTGAACAGCCAGCAATAGGTACAGAGCACGGGGCATCGGGTGTTCCGGTTTGGATTGGAGCCACGAATGCTATTTGGCTTATGTGAAGGAATGGTGACCAACAGATGAAGGCTTTTTGTGTCATTGAACTTTCACAAGCCAAAGCTAGACTAAATCAACTGCCTGTCACACCTTCATGCACCATTTTTTTAGATTTATAAAGCTTTGGCTATCCCGCAGATTTTTTTGGTTTCTAGTTGCTCTACCGTTTACGACAGTGGCTTTGTCAGCTTGCTCACCAAAGCATCTGATCCT
>JBIJDQ010000216.1:0-4768 GCA_044344025.1 Rhodoferax sp. | reverse complement strand
GCCCCGTGCCAGTGCGGTCGTCACATGGACTCGCGCATCTACGGCGGCACCTGGCCAGGCCAAAAAGCCGTCGCCGGCGCGCACCCGGCGGCTGTCGGTGTGCAGGGTGCCCGTGACGCGCTCACGCAGCCAGTTGGCGGCCTGCTCTGGGGTGTTGATGTGTACCAGCATCAGAAACTTTCCTCCACCGGGCTCGTCACGATCTGGGGCTTGACCGACATGTCGGGTGACAGGCCAAGCACTTTGAGGGTCTGCTGCACGGTTTGGCTGAATACCGGTGCCGCCACATCGCCACCAAAATACTGGCCGTTGCTGGGCTCGTCAATCATCACCGCCACCGCAATGCGCGGCGCATCAATGGGGGCCAGTCCTGCAAACACGCCCCGGTACTTCTTGTCCGCGTAACCACGGCCTTCGACCTTGTGGGCTGTGCCGGTTTTGCCCCCCACCGAGTACCCCATGGTTTGCGCCTTTGGGGCGGTGCCTCCCGGGCCCGTCACCAGGTGCAGCATTTGACGGACATCACGGGCGTGGCGGGCACCGAACACGGGTGTGCCGGCCACCGGTTGGTTAACCTTGAGCATGCTCACTGGCACCAGATCGCCTTCGCGGGCAAAAACCGTGTAGGCGTGCGCCAGTTGGAAAAGGCTCACCGAAATACCGTAGCCGTAACTCATGGTGGCCTGCTCAATCGGGCGCCAGTTTTTGTAGGGGCGCAGGCGGCCGCTAACGGCACCAGGAAAAGGCAGATCGGGCTTTTGACCAAAGCCCACATTGCCAAACATCTCCCACATTTCGCGAGGTGGTATTTGCATGGCCATTTTGACGGTGCCGATGTTGCTGGACTTCTGGATCACTTCGGTCACGCTGAGCACGCCATGGGCATGTGAGTCGGTGATGGTGGCACTGCCAATGGTCATGCGCCCCGGTGCGGTCTGGATCGGCGTATCCGGCTTGACATTGCCCTTATTGAGCGCCAGTGCAATCACAAAAGGCTTCATGGTCGAGCCGGGCTCAAAGGTGTCGGTCAGTGCGCGGTTGCGCAACTGGGCACCGCTGAGGTTTTGCCGCTTGTCTGGCACGTAACTTGGGTAGTTGGCCAAGGCCAGCACTTCGCCCGTCTGCACATCAAGCACCACCACGCTGCCGGCCTTGGCTTTGTGCTGCAGCACCGCCTCCTTGAGTTTCTGATAGGCAAAAAACTGCACCTTGCTGTCGATGCTGAGTTGCAGGTCGCGGCCATCAACCGGGGCAATTTGCTCGCCCACGTCTTCCACCACACGGCCCATGCGGTCCTTGATGACCCGCCGCGAGCCGTTGCGCCCACCCAAATCCTTGTTGAACGTCAGCTCAATGCCTTCCTGGCCTTTATCTTCCACGTTGGTGAAACCCACCACATGGGCGGCCGCCTCACCCTCAGGGTACTGGCGTTTGTACTCCTTGCGTTGGTACACACCCTTCATTCCAAGTGCGGTAATGTCGTTGCCCACGGATTCGTCGACCTGGCGCTTGAGCCAGACAAAGGTCTTGTCTTCGTCTTCAAGTTTCTTGTTCAGATCAGCCAGCGTCATGCCCAGCAGTTGGGCCAGCTTGTTCAAGCCCTCAGGCTCGCGCGGTACGTCCTCTGGAATGGCCCAGATGCTCGGCACAGGAATGCTTGAAGCCATGACCACACCATTGCGGTCCAGAATGCGGCCCCGGTTGGCGGGCAAGGCCAGGGTACGGGCAAAGCGCACCTCACCTTGCCGTTGAAAAAAATCGTTTTCAATGACCTGGATGTACACCGCCCGTCCGAGCAGACCGGTAAACGCCAGGGCGATGGTGGCCACAATGAACTTACTACGCCAGACTGGGGTGGGGCTGGCCAGCAAGGGGCTGGAGGTGTAAACAATGCTGCGGCTCATGGCTGTTTGGCAGGCATTGCCCCGGTGTCATGGGGGGAGAGATCGATTTGTGATGGCGCTGGTGTGTTATAGGCCACATAAGTGGTGATGGCAGGAGTCGCGGCGCGCATCTGGAGTTGGGATTTGGCCAGCTTTTCGACCCGAGCCGAGGTGGCTTGCGCCCGCTTTTCTACTTGCAAGCGCTCGTTTTCGGCAGCCAGCCGATGTGATTGCGCCTTTGCCCGGTCAAGTGCAGAGTACAAACGGCGCGACTCGTACTGCACATTGACCAAATACAAGCCACTGAGCACAACGCACAGCAACAACACCAGATTGAGCCGCATCATGACCGTTGCACCGGTGCGCCAGCGGCTGTGCGCTCGGCCACCCGCATGATGGCGCTACGCGAGCGCGGGTTGCCAGCCACCTCTGCCGCGCTGGGCTTGATGCGTGACAGGGCGTTGAACTGCATGACATGCGGTGCGGCGAAGGGTGCCCGCCGGTCAAAAACCTCGCGGGCGTGCTTGGCAATAAACTGTTTGACGATGCGGTCTTCCAGCGAGTGAAAGCTGATCACCACCAACCGACCGCCGGGTTGCAGCACCCGCAGGCTGGCCTCTAGGGCCTGTTGCAGCTCCTCAAGCTCGGCATTGATGAAAATCCGAAAAGCCTGAAATGTGCGCGTTGCAGGGTTCTGGCCCGACTCGCGGGTTTTGACCGTATCAGCCACGAGCTGGGCCAATTCAGTGGTGGAGACAAGGGGCCCCCGAGCCTGTCGGCGCGCAACAATCGCCTTTGCAATGGGGCCAGCAAACCGTTCTTCGCCATATTCACGTATCACCTCCGTAATTTGTCCAACTTCTGCTTGCGCCAGCCATTGGGCCACGCTGGTGCCACGGGTGGTGTCCATGCGCATGTCCAGGGGGCCTTCAAACCGGAAACTAAACCCACGTGCCGGGTTGTCAACCTGCGGGGAACTGATGCCCAAATCAAGCAACACCCCGGCCACACTGGCATCGGGCAGTTCTCCCAGATGGCTAAACCCCTGGTGCCGGATTGAAAAACGCGGGTCAGACACTGTGGCGGCCTCTGCCAAGGCATCAAGGTCTTTGTCAAATGCAATCAGGCGGGCATGGGGACCAAGGCGGGACAAGATCAGGCGGCTGTGGCCGCCGCGGCCAAAGGTGGCATCCACAAACACCTGGGGTGCCTCGACGGGCAAGACCTGCAAGTGCTGTTGATCGCCGTCAACTCTGCCGAGCAAGGCATCAACCGCCTCGTTCAACAGAACTGTGGTGTGTGTCAAAGGGGATGCCACCGATGACCTCAGAATGAAAAATCTTTGAAAACATCAGGCATCTCGCCCTGCATGGCCTGGGCTTCCTGAGCCTCGTAGGTCGCTTTGTCCCACAGCTCAAAAAAGTTGCCCATGCCCAGCAGCACTGATTCCTTGGTAAGGCCTGCCGCAGTGCGCAGTTCAGGCGAAATCAGGATGCGTCCGGTGCTGTCGATCTCGACATCCATGGCGTTGCCCAGAAAAATACGCTTCCACCACTGCGCTGCCATCGGCAAGGCACCAATGCGCTCACGAAACTTTTCCCATTCGGTGCGCGGAAAAATCATCAGGCAACCGTGGGGGTGTTTGGTGATGGTGAGTTGGCCCGCCGCGCTTGCGCTCAAGATGTCACGATGCCGGGTCGGCACTGAGAGCCGACCCTTTGCATCCAGACTTAACGAGGAAGCCCCTTGAAACACGATTGCTGGCCTTTGAATATTGAAAAAACTGGGGGAATAGAGTAAAAAAAGCACAATTCACCACTAAATTGCACTTTTTTGCACTGTACCAGCAAAAGCCAGCTTGGCAAACCGGTTTGCAACAATTTTTTACAATGAAATCAAAGACTTAGACGCTTTATTTAATCTTATTATGGATTAAATACCGTTCTAGATTAAGCACTTAGCGCACGTTATGAATGTGTTGCTTGAAGAAAAAAGGCCCGTCTGAAGGGCCTGGAAGCATGCTTGTGAGCGCAGACCCGCACCACCCGTTTTAAAGAATGTACCGGCTCAGGTCTTCATTTTTACTGAGTTCGGCCAAGCGCGACTCAACATAATCGGCATCCACTTCAATGGTTTGTCCACTGAGGTTGGTGGCGTTGAAACTTACATCATCAAGCAATCGTTCCATGACCGTGGAGAGGCGACGTGCCCCAATGTTCTCGGTGCGTTCGTTGACATCAAAAGCAATTTGAGCCAAGCGAGTGATGCCCTCGTCGGTGAATGTCACCGTGACCTGTTCGGTGGCAAGCAGGGCCTGGTACTGGCGCACCAGTGAGGCATGGGTCTGCGTCAGGATTGCCACGAAGTCACCCACCGACAACGACTGCAACTCCACCCGGATCGGGAAGCGCCCCTGTAGCTCAGGAATCAAATCGCTGGGCTTGCTCAAATGGAAGGCACCCGACGCAATAAACAAGATGTGGTCGGTTTTTACCATGCCGTATTTGGTGGACACAGTGGTGCCTTCGACCAGTGGCAACAAATCCCGTTGCACGCCCTGGCGCGACACATCTGCACCACTGCCTTCCGAGCGTGAGGTCACTTTGTCAATTTCATCAATGAAGACAATGCCGTTTTGCTCCAGCATTTGAAGCGCCTGGGTCTTGATGTCCTCGTCATTAACCAGTTTGGCGGCTTCTTCATCGATCAGCAGCTTGAGCGCCTCGGCGATTTTGACCTTGCGTTTTTGTTTTTTATTCTGGTTGATCTGGCCAAACATGCCGCGCAGCTGTTCGGTCATCTCCTCCATGCCAGCGGGGCCCATGATTTCCAGTTGCGGCGCAGACAGCGCCACGTCAAGTTCAATTTCGCGGTCATTGAGCTGC
>JBIJDQ010000214.1:0-4790 GCA_044344025.1 Rhodoferax sp. | reverse complement strand
AACCGCCGTCCTGATTCAACAAAGGAGTTCACAGTGGTGTCTGTATAACCCCCTTGACCGCGGCGCAAGCCGCTGGAAATTGTGGGTGGAACATGCGCATGACATTTTGGGTGTTTACAAACCCCTCTTGAGTTTTGCCCTGCTGGCCATGCCATTGCCCTACCTCCTGGTGGGGGTTGCCCCCATGAAAGCGACGCTATTTGAATGGATCGCCTACGCATTGCCACACCTCGCGCAGGCGTACTTGCTTCACGATCGGGTTCAGTCCACTCGGCGGTTGCCACTGTGGCTTGAAATTCGCGAAGCACTTTTGTCAGTCTACTTGCTCGTGCTGACTTTTTTTTCTGTCATTTGGACCGAGTTCAAGGAGAGAAAATCCTCTGCGGCGATGCCAGAAATAGACATGGAGGCCATCGCATTCCGCCTGACACCTGCCGACCATGGGGTGACTGTGCTCCACAGCCTTGCAATCACCATGGGGCTGCTCCACCTTCTTCAAGGTCGCGTCACAGACATCAATACCCTGATTTTTTTCTTGGCATGGTCCATAGTGATCATCCTTTTGCAGGCCGCTAAGTTTGCGGTCTTTAGAGAAGTACGACAAGTCGCTTTGCAAAAGCATCTTTTGAAACGTATTCCTGCCATGATTCGCCTGCCTAACAACCGCACAGTGGCATGCCAAACCAGTAACTTTCCGGCATCTGAACTTGTGTTAAGCGTGGCCAAAGACCTGCGTCTAGCCGTGGGCCAAGACCTGAAAGTCTCATTGCTTCAACAAACAGAAGAATTTGCATTCACCGCAACAGTTTGCGCCATCACCGCTGAAACCCTGACCATAAAAGTGGACGCTGTCTGGCAGGACCAATACGCCAAGTTCAGCGGGGCAGTTTTGGCGCGCCCCAGCAACTGGCCGGGTTGGCTACCGGGCCAACATGTTGACCGATTCACGCCACACTGGCTGGTTACTGCCTTGTCGTGGCTGCTCGACTTGTTTGCCCATCTAATTCACCGGTTTGACAGAAAACCGGTTGTCACAACCGCCAAAAACGCCAATATGAAATGGAAGAGTAAAGCATGAGACCAACCACCATTTTTTTGCGCAAGCCGCGCCTGACCCTTGGGCTGGCGGCCCTTGCTGTCACGTTGTGTTGCACGCTGCTGAGTTTCACCACACAAGCAAAAACCAAGACACCCAAGAGCAAGGCAGTCATTGAGGAAGTGATCGACAGCAATCCGGCTCCTGCTGCGAAGCACCGGGTGGTTTCGTTGAACTTCAAACAGTTAGGTGCGTGGTCGTCAGTCAATTTGAGGGGTGCAGATGGGTCGCGCACCTTGAATTTTTCAATCCGTGCCGACGAGATGGTGGTCGGTGCCAAATTGAAATTGTTGTATGACTACTCACCGGCACTTATTCCGGAGTTGAGTCACCTGAGAATCCTGCTCAATGAACGGGTCGCGATGGTGGAGGGCTTACCTCAAGGTAAACACCTTGGCAATGCACGTGAAATAGACCTTGATACGCGTCAATTCTCCGACACCAACTCCCTTCGTTTTAATTTGATTGGGCATTACACACGCCAATGTGAAGACCCGTTTCACTCCTCTCTTTGGCTCACCCTGAGTGATTTGGGCAGGCTTGAACTGACCCTGGCACCGAAGGCCACCACCAACGACCTGAAACATTTGCCCGCACCGTTTTTTGACAAACGTGACGATGTCACCTTGAAGTTGCCATTCGTCTTTGCTGGCAACCCGTCGCCGGGCACCATCAAGGCAGCGGGTATTGTGGCCTCCTGGTTTGGCATTCAGGCAGGCAACCGGGGGGCTCAGTTCCCAACCTCACTGAGCACATTGCCTGAGGGCAATGCCGTGGTGTTTATTCAAGGTGGCGAAAAAATCGCCGGGGTAGAAACGGTGGCGGGATCAACCCTCAGCATCGCAACCCATCCCAGCAATCCGCTGGCCAAGTTACTGATCGTGACTGGCAGCAATGACGCAGAGATGTTGCGGTCGGCCCAAGCCATTGCATTGGTCAGCAAGGCCTTGGTCGGCCAATCCTTGGTAATCACAAAAGAAACAGAAGTCGCGCCTCGAAAGCCTTACGACGCGCCAGCGTGGGTCCCCATTGACCGCCCTGTACGCTTTGGCGAAATCGCACGCCCGGAGGAGTTGCGGGCCCAAGGTTGGTACCCCGAAGTCATTCGCTTGAATTACCGTGTCTCACCAGACGTTTTTACCTGGCGGACCGCTGGCGTGCCACTGAACCTGAAGTACCGCTTCACCCGGCTGCCTGAACACAAGGCATCGAGCTTGAATGTGAGCCTGAACAACGACTTCATTCATGCGCTGCCGCTCAACTACGCCTATAAAAATCCGGACGAAATCAACAAACTGAACCTCACGGGCAGTGACAACGTGTCAAAGCGATCCGATTTATTGTTCATTCCACCTTACGCGGTAGGTGGCCGTGATCAACTGCAGTTGGCTTACTTTTTTGACATTCTGAAGCACGGCGAATGTCAAAACATGCCACCCGACAACTTGCAAGGCGCCATTGATCCTGAGTCCACCCTGGATTTCAGTGCTTTTCCACGTTACGCCGCACTCCCTAACCTGGCCTATTTTTCCAACATCGGCTTCCCTTTTACCCGAATGGCAGACCTTTCGGAAACCGCCGTGGTCATGCCGGACAGTCCGAACCCCCATGAACTTGGCGTCTACCTCACCCTGATGGGTCGCATGGGTGAGGCCACCGGGTATCCGGTGCTGAAACACACCACGGTCACCGCAGCAGACATCGACAAAGTGGTCGACCATGACTTGCTGGTCATCGGATCGGCCAACAGCCAAACCCTGCTGAGCAAATGGGCTGACAAACTCCCCTTGGTACAAATCAACGGAGAACGCCGCGTACGCGAGCCCGATGCCACCTGGATGCCCACTTATCGGTGGGAAGAAAAAGATGTCCAATCTTCTGCTCAATCCAAAGGTAACCTGAACTTGTCTGGCAGCGGCGACCTGACAACGATGATGGCTTTTGAATCACCTCTTAAAGGGGCCAGGAGTGTCGTCTTGGTTCATGCCGACAAGCCAGCCGACTTGCAAAAGGTGACCGATGTGCTGACCAACGTTGAACGGGTTGGCGGCATCAAGGGTGACCTGGTGGTCTTCAACGAAAAAGACCTCAACCATGCCAAGGTCAGCCCGACCTACTATGTGGGCGCATTGCCGCTGCTGGACAAGTTTCAATGGTTTTTCTCTGACCATCCGTTGCTGGTTGGGCTGGTCGTGTTGCTTGTTTGCCTGTTTGTAGCCATCATGGCATACCGCCCGATGCGCCGCCTGCTGATTCGGCGCGCGAAGGTTTAACTCTAACGGGCGCCGCATCATGCAAGTCCTCGCTTTCATCTCCGGCAAGGGAGGGGTCGGAAAGACCACCCTGGCTGCCAATATGGCTGTGGCTCTGTCACAACGCAAGAAAAAAGTCTTGTTGATCGATCTTGATCCCCAAAACGCGCAGCGTTTTCACCTGGGCATGGACCCCGAGGAAATCGCAGGCCTGGTGCGTGAGGGAATTGCATCGACCTCCATTTTTGACAGTCCATTTGAAGTCAGCTTCATCCCTTTTGGCCGCGTCAGCGAGTCTGAATTGGAAGACTTTGAAGCCCAACTCAAGCTCAATCCTCGCTGGGTTGCCAACGGTATCCAGGCTTTGGGCGAAGATTCCTTTGATTTTGTGATTCTCGACACACCACCCGGACCTTCGGTTTACTTGCGCCAAGCCCTTGCGGCAGCCAACCGGGCGTTGGTGGTGGTACTGGCTGACGCAGCCTCTTTTGCCACTATCGAGAAAATTTCTTCTTTGGTTGACGAGTACACGGCAGACCGGGCTGATTTTGCGGGCATGCATTTGTTGATCAACCAAATGCCGATGAACAGCAAGCTGGGGCATCAGGTCCGCACCGCGCTGTATGCCAACTATGCAGCGCAGTTGGTTCCCGCCTCTATTCACCGGGACGCGCGAGTGTCCCAGGCGCTTGCGTTTGAGCGTCCAGTGCTGCAATACGAACCAGGCTGCAAAGCCAGTCTTGATATTCAGTATGTTGCAGACTGGTTACTCAACAGCATCGACACATGACCCTACGCTTCGCGCGTGTCATTTTTTTAGCCGCTCTTGTACTGTGGCACGTATCCATGCTGGCACAACCCCTCAAAGCGGTTGCCTACCAAGGGTGGTGGATGCCACAAAGTTGGAAGAATGGCGCTCTCAAGGACCTGGATCGTCTTTTTTTCTTTGAACTCAAGGTCGATGCCACCGGGAAAGTGTCGGAGCGCCATGGCTGGCCGGAACAATGGCATGAGTTGCAGGTTGCGGCTAAAGCCCATCAGGTGCCCGTCGACTTGACCCTGACGCTGTTTGACTCCGCCACCTTCAACCAACTGTTCTCCTCCGACCAAGCCATGAACAGCTTGCTTGCGGAGTGCATTGAACTGGCAGCGCCTGAATTTGTCAGCGGCTTGCAATTTGATTTTGAAATTTACAACGGTGCCACTGCGGTGTCAATTCGCAATTACCGAGCCTTTCTCGGCAAGCTCTCGGCTCAGTTGCGCACGGACAGTGTGCACAAAAACCTGTCGGTTTTTCTTCCCGCGCTCGCCGACGACCCGCTATACGACGAGGCGACCCTTGGCCTGATGAACCTGGTGGTGGTCCAGAGTTATGACACCCACTACCGCAGCAGCAGCAGGGCTGGCCCTGTGGCACCACTTAACGGACCGGACGCACTCAC
>JBIJDQ010000213.1:0-4825 GCA_044344025.1 Rhodoferax sp. | reverse complement strand
AGCAGCCTGTCGTCGCGGTTCAGTGCCGCGTCCAGGCGCGCCTGCAGTGCGCTAAGGCGTTGCGCCACATCACTTGACAGTACCGGTGCAGGCGCTTCTGTAACCGTGGGGTGAGCATGCTGGTCAGTCAGGTCAAAAGCCAGGTTTAGCGCAGCCAGCACGGCAATGCGGTCACGTGCTCGCACCTTGCCCGCCTCACGAATTTTGCACATGGCGGTGTCAACCCGCTCCACGGCATCCAGCAGGCGGGCATCGCCCCCGTCTGGACAACCCAGCAGGTAACTTTGGCCCATGATCTGCACTTCAAGCTGCTTCATGGGTGTCCTGATGGTGGGGTGGTGCTGGCTTGCTCAGGGGCCATGCGGGGCAGGCGTTCCAGCAGCGCATCCACCCGCGCGCGCGCCGCGTTGAGGCGGCTCTTGAACGAATCGCGTTCCTGGGTGAGAGCGTCAATTTGCTGGTAAAGCAGGGCATTGGTGCGCGTGAGTTCTTCATAGCGCACCAGCAAACGCTCTACGCGCTCGGTGATTTGGTCGATTTGGGTGAGTTCCGACATAGCCCTGTATTGTAGGGTTTTGCAAAGCTGGCCCGGCTAGAATCCGCCGTGTTGGTGCTCGCGGTGTGGTTCACACGCCGCAGTTCAACGGGAAGCAGGAGGGTGACCCCACATGGGAAAACCTAACCTGCGCTGCCCCCGCAACGGTAAGTGGACGTGTCGCAAGATGCCGCTTCCATCACAGCCACTGAGCGTTCTGAACACGCGCTTGGGAAGGCGATGGAGGTTGATTCCACCAGCCCGGATACCGGCCAACACGGTGGCTGTGCGCCTAAAACGCACAACCGTGACGCTCAGGCACTGTCGGGGACGACGGTGAGGGCTTTTTGATGGATGTTTCCCTTTTATGAAAACTGGTATTTTTTCTGCGGGTGCCGTTGTGCTCGCTCTAACCGCGTCTTGGAGTTCCTTCGCACTGGGCCAAGCCAGGCTGCAAGAAGTAGTGGTGGTGGGATCGCGATTTGAAGAGCCTTGGGCAACTGCGCCCACTGCAGTGCAACTGATTACTAAAGAGGATATTCAAAGGTCGGGTGCATTGTCTTTTCCAGACGCGTTGCGCATGCTGGGCGGAGTGAATGTGCGAAGCACTGCTGACGGACAGCTCGGTCTGAGCTCAGGCGTTGATCTGGGCGGCTTTGGCGTTACCGCAACGCAAAACACACTGATTATTGTCGATGGTCGTCGCTTGAATCCGATCGATGCATCCGATATTGCCTGGTCTGTTATTCCCTTGTCATCCATCCAACGCATCGAAATAGCGCAGGCCGCCGCCGGTGTGCAATACGGTGCAGGCGCAACCGGCGGGGTGATTCATGTTTTTACGGACAAGAAAACGGATGACGCCACTCGGGTCGGATTGCAGGTTGGCTCCTTTGGCACCGCGCAAGCAGATTTCAATTTGGAACGGCAGTTCAATGATCTATCTTTGAGTATCAACGCGGGTGCCAATCGTTCGGACGGTTGGCGTGAAAACTCTCAGGGGAGAAGTCAAAATGCTGCACTCAAGGTGAAGCAAAACGTGGGTGCAAAGGGATACGTATTTGCTGAAGTTCTGGCCTCACAACAGTCCAACGGGTTCGCTGGTGGTGTGTTGAACAAAGTCGGCCAAGGGGATCAGCAGGTTGCCAAATTCAATAACTTGGGCTCTGATAACAGTGTGACCCAATCTGGGGTGCGCTTGGGGGCCTTTACGCCGCTATCTCTGCAAACATCTTTGGATGTGGATGTGACGTTGTTGAAAAAATCCAGCGTATTCAAGCAGCCATACTATGACAGTGCAGATTCATTGGCAGGATTCTTTGTTAGCGGGGCAGGCCTTATCAAATTGGATGGAGATGAGTTCAGTTTTTCACCGAAGGTGCGAACTGAATTTTCCAGTGGAATTTCTCTGGTTTACGGATACGATTTTTCGCTTGCCAAGCAAAACGGAGCTAATGCATTTGGGAATTTGGCACAGCAATTTATTTTGGCTAATCAGGGTACGAACTCCTGGGACTACAAAGGCAATGTGCTGAGCGATCAGCAATCGGTCCAGTTGCGAAATCAGGCGGCGTACCTCATATCCCGAATACCCCTGAATCAGGATTTGGATTTGAGTTTGGGGGCACGCCGGCAGATCCAAAGTTTTGACAGTTCCGATCTGAACAAAACTGTGGGGACTCCACAGAGTGCGGCTGGTGTGTTTGGTGCCAATGCCTATGAGGCGGCCATGAACTTCAAGTTCAATGAAGCGAGCCGCACTTATTTGCGAGTAAACCAGTCGTATCGCTTTGCAAATACCGACGAGTATTGGGGAAATGATGTCAACTTCAACCGCGTATTTGCCGGCGAATTGCGTCCACAAACGACCAGGGCTTTTGAACTAGGCTTTGACCACAAGACTGCAAACCACCAGTTCAGTGTCATGTTCGGGCAATCTGTGACGCAAGATGAAATTCGCTACATCCCCGCCGTATTTCACAATACCAACTCTGCAGACAACATATTTAGATCCAGCGTAACGGCAAACTGGGCTACGCACATTTTTTCAAAGAGTCGGCTGAGCGCGGGGGTTCGTTTCCAGAAGGCGGAGTATGTGACGGGAACCTATGCCGGGCAGACCTTGAGTCTTGTTCCCAATGCAATTTACAACTTGGGGTGGACTCAAGCACTTGACGGTAGATCTAATGCAGGTGTGCAAATGGTTCACGTGTCCAAGCAAAACTACGATGCGTCGCCCGGAACGGTTTCGACGCTGGAGCAAATGCCTGCCTACACCACAGTGGATTTATTTTGGGCTCGTAATTCAGGCAAACTTGAAACGAAAGTGACCATAAAAAACCTGATGGGATCAACTTACTCCACGTACGGCGGCTACGGTTTCGTTTCGACCCCAGGTGGGAATGGTATGAACAGTTACTACTACTATCCTTCTGACCCCCGTTCCTTGTATGTTTCGATGACTTACCGCTTCTAGTCCGCACATGCACCACGGCCCGCAGCGCATCGTTTGCCTCACCGAGGAAACCACTGAGTGGCTTTACCTGCTGGGGCAAGAGCGCCGCATCGAGGGCATCTCGGGCTACACCGTGCGTCCTAAAAGGGCGCGTCAGGAAAAACCCCGGGTGAGCGCCTTCACCAGTGCCAAGATCGACAAAATTCTGGCGCTGCAACCCGACTGTGTGCTGGGTTTTTCCGACATGCAGGCCGATATCGCCAGTGCGCTGATTCGCGCCGGGGTGCAGGTCACCATCTTCAACCAGCGTAGCGTGGCCGAGATTTTCGACGTGCTGTTTCAGGTAGCTGCGATGGTGGGGCAGGGAGAGCAAGGCCTGATCCTGATACAAAAAATGCAGGACGATCTGCTGGCTATTCAAGCACTAGCGGCCAGTTTGCCGCGCCGCCCCAAGGTATATTTTGAAGAGTGGGACACGCCTCCCATCAGTGCCATCCGGTGGGTGTCGGAGCTGATGGGCATCGCTGGGGGAGACGATATTTTTCCTGAACTGGCGGCGCAGTCGTTGGGTAAAAACCGCATCATTGCGGACGGCAGCGAGGTGGTACGGCGCAACCCCGACATCATCATTGGCTCGTGGTGTGGCAAAAAATTCAGGCCGGAGCAGGTGGCCGCGCGTGCTGGCTGGGCTGATGTGGCGGCAGTCAAGACCGAGCAACTGTTTGAGATCAAGTCGCCAGATATTTTGCAGCCCGGCCCGGCGGCTTTGACCGACGGTGTGGCGCAATTGCACCGCATCATCATGGACTGGGGCCGCAACCATGGCTGAAATGTTGCAGAGGGTGGGCTACGAAATGGTTCTGCTGGGCCAGACAAGTTCCAAGTTGCGCCTGGGACGCGGAAAAGACCATAAATTTATGGAAAATTGGCCTGAAGCGCCCGGCCTGAAAGCACTTATAGCTATTGTTTTTGAAGTTATTTTAAAGGGCTTCCACAAAGTGGAGCAGGTGTGCAACGAGATTGTGTCAACTGCGAAACTGTTCGCAGCGAGTTGGCGGCTGATCTTTTGGGAGTCGCCGTGAATCGCCTTCTTGTCTCACTGGCTTTGCTGCTGGCACAGGGAACGGTGCACGCGATTCAGGTCACGGACGACCGGGGCGTGGTCGTGAGTTTTGCCAAGCCGCCGCTGCGCGTTGTCAGCTTGCTGCCGGGTTTGACCGAAACCGTGTGTGAATTGGGTCAATGCGCCCGCCTGGTGGGCGTGGACCGCTATTCAAATTACCCTGAAAGTGTCAAAAAACTGCCGCAGCTGGGCGGTGGGCTTGACCCCAACGTGGAGTCCATTGTGGCCCTCAAGCCCGATGTGGTGCTGATGGCCACCTCGTCGCGCGTGGGTGACCGACTAAAGTCGCTGGGCATCAAAGTGGTGGCTCTAGAGCCCAAGACCCATGCCGATGTGAAGCGGGTGCTGGAAAAAGTGGGGCTGATGTTGGGCGTGTCCGATGCCCAACGGGTCTGGCGCGTGATCGACGCAGCCACCTCGGCAGCAGTGCAGTCCTTGCCCAACAATTTGGCTGCCACACGGGTTTACTTTGAAGTTAACCCCGGCCCCTATGGCGCGAGTGAGGTGTCATTTATCGGTGAAACACTGGCCCGCCTGGGCGTGAAAAACATCATTCCAGCCGAGTTGGGGCCGTTCCCCAAGCTCAACCCGGAGTTCATCGTGCGCGCCAACCCTGACGTGGTCATGATCGGCCAGCGCAGCGTGGACAACATGGGTCAGCGCCCCGGTTGGCAAAGCATGCGGGCCATGCGTGAAAAGCGGTTGTGTGTGT
>JBIJDQ010000212.1:0-4834 GCA_044344025.1 Rhodoferax sp. | reverse complement strand
AACACTGCTGGCCAACCATTCGCACACCCGCCCCTGCCAGCTTGAACTTGAAGTTCTGGAGACCAGTGCGCTGGCGGACATTGCGCAGGTCTCCCAGGTGATTGATGCATGCGCCCAAATGGGCGTATCTTTTGCGCTGGACGACTTTGGCACCGGTTATTCGTCGCTGACCTACCTCAAGCGCCTGCAGGTAGCGCTGCTCAAGATTGACCAGAGCTTTGTGCGTGACATGCTCGACGACCCCAATGATATGGCCATCCTGCAGGGCGTGATCGGGCTGGCCGCGGCGTTCAAACGCCAGGTGATCGCCGAAGGTGTGGAAACCGTGGCCCATGGCACAGTGCTGCTACAACTGGGGTGTGAGTTGGCGCAGGGTTACGGCATTGCCCGCCCTATGCCCGCCGACCTCATGCCTGCCTGGGCCGCCAACTGGCAACCCGACCCAGCCTGGCGAGAGGTACCACAGACACTGGCGCTCGGCGGCTGACGCCCAAGGCCTGCGCCACACGGCACGTCCAGCATATGTGCCTTCAAAGATGACAAAAATCAATCGCCCTCGCTGTGGGCAGCGTAAAGTTTCGCCGTGTGCTTGGCGCTGCCACGCTGACGCAAAACCTGCCTGAAGGAGTTGTCATGAAGACTGTTCGAATTGCGATTACGCTCATCTGCACGATCACTCTGCTGTCGGCCTGCTACGTGGTGCCGGTTCGGGGTCCAGATGGCAACCTGATTTACCAGCCCTATGTTTTGCCACCTGTCGGCAGCACACCGGCAGGCCCATCGCCGTCCATGGCGGTACCACAAGTGTTGCACGCCAAGCTTTACCCAGCCAATGACCTGGCCACCCAGTCCGGTGTGGTGGTGGGCACCGTCACCAACATGATGACAGGCAAGGGCCAGTTTCAGGTCAACTACATGGGCGAGATTCTCAACGGGGAGGCCACCCGGGTGTCTAACGACGAGCGGCGCGGCGTGGCCAGCGCGTTCAGCCAAAAAGGCAGCTTCATGTCTTGCGAATACCAGATGAGTACCCCGCTTCAAGGCGCTGGAACCTGCGTGTTCTCAAATGGAGCCAAGTACCAGCTGCATGTGGGCGGCAATTAGTGGCAGACACCCACGCCATGGCGAACCGAAGGTCAAACACAGCAGGCAGATTCGCCATCAACCCAATCGACCTGCGAACCCAACCAGGCCCTTAAACCAGCTTTTTCAACAGCTCCGACTTCTTCGCATCAAACTCTTGTTGCGTCAGAATCCCCTTGGCCTTCAGGTCACCCAACTTCTCAAGCGTCGCCATCACATCTTCAGGCTTCATCCCCACCGCCTGCGCAGGCGCCGCCGCCGGGGCAACTTGCAAACCCGCCGCCAGGTTTTGCGCCAGCACCTGGCCCAACGCCACCCCGGCACCCAAACCCATGGCATCTCCCGCAATGCCGCTGCCACCATCGGCACCGGCACCGCCGCCCTCGGCAAATTTCGGAATCGCCTGCGCCGTCTGGTACTGCATGAACTTTGCCATGTCGTTGCCCACCATGCCCATGCCAATTTTTTGGTCCAGCACTTTCTGCAATTCTTCGGGCAGGGAGACGCTTTGCATCGTCATGCCGTCGAGTTTCAGGCCCAGCTTCTCAAATTCAGGCGCCAACTGCTTGCCAAGCGCCTGCGCAAACATCAGTTGGTTGGCCGCCAGGTCCAAAAAGGCAATGCCACTGCTGGCCACAGCGTTGCTGATGTTTTGCAGCACCAGGCCACGCAACTGGCCGTCCAGGTCAGCCGCCTCATACCGCTCACGTGTGCCAGAGATTTCGGTGTGAAACAGTTTGGGGTCAGCCACTCGGAAGCTGTAGTTGCCAAAAGCACGCAGGCGCACAGCGCCAAAATCCGCATCCCGAATGGTGATGGGCTGCGGTGTGCCCCATTTTTGGTCCACCTGCTGGCGCGTGCTGAAAAAGTACACATCACTCTTGAAGGGCGACTCAAACAACTTGTCCCAGTTTTTCAGGTACGTCAGCACCGGCAGGGTTTGGGTGCTGAGCCTGTGGGTGCCAGGACCAAACACATCGGCCACCTTGCCTTGATTGACAAACAAGGCCATTTGTGACTCGCGCACCACCAGTTGCGCGCCGTTCTGGATTTCCATGTCAGCCATCGGGAAGCGCCAGGCCAGAGTGCCGTCCGAAGCTTCGGTCCACTGGATGATGTCAATGAATTGTTTGCGGATGAAGTCCATCAAGGCCATAACGTGCTCCTGCGTTGGGTAGAGCGTTAATGATACCCATGAGACATGGCTTGCTCATGGCCGACGCCGTAGCGCTGGTGCTGTTTTTGGGCGTTTGCCCGTTCGGGCTTTGCGCCTGCCCACCGCGCTTAATGGATGGGATTGATATACTGCCCTTGCGCCGATTTGACACACTTGCGGGCGCATAACAAGTACCGCTAAAGATGCCCACCATTCCGGTTTTGCCTTTAGCGACAGTAAACACTGACATGATCGCTACACCCCAGTCCATGCGCTTCGATGCGGCCTTGCTCCTGCAAAGTGGTGCGTTGCTGCACGGCTATTCGCTGAGTTTTGAGACCTACGGCACGCTTAACACTGACCACTCCAACGCTGTGTTGGTCTGCCATGCCCTGAACGCCTCGCACCATGTGGCAGGTGTTTACGCGGACCAGGACAAAAGTGAAGGCTGGTGGGACAACATGATTGGCCCGGGCAAACCGCTTGATACAACCAAGTTTTTTGTCATTGGGGTCAACAACCTGGGTTCATGTTTTGGATCGACCGGCCCCATGCATACCAATCCGGACACCGGGCGCGTTTACGGGGCAGATTTTCCTGTGATGACTGTGGAAGACTGGGTGAACGCCCAGGCTCGCTTGCTGGACACCCTGGGCATCGAGACCTTGGCCGCCGTCATGGGTGGCAGCCTGGGCGGCATGCAGGCCCTGAGCTGGACGCTGCAATTCCCCAACCGGGTGCGTCACGCGCTGGTGATCGCCAGTGCGCCCAACCTGACGGCAGAAAACATTGCCTTCAACGAGGTGGCACGGCGTGCCATCACCACCGACCCCGACTTTCATGGCGGGCATTTTTACCAACATGGCACGGTGCCCAAACGCGGTCTGCGCATTGCCCGCATGATTGGCCACATCACCTATTTGAGTGACGATGTGATGAACGAAAAGTTTGGCCGCCAGCTGATTGCGGCCAGCCAAAACGACACCCAGCGCAATTATTTTTACAGCACGCTGGAGGCGGAATTCCAGATTGAGAGTTACCTGCGTTACCAAGGTGACAAGTTTGCGGAATACTTTGATGCCAACACTTACCTGCTGATCACCCGGGCGTTGGACTATTTTGACCCGGCACGCCACTACGGTGGCAACTTGAGCTTGGCACTTGGGCGGGCCACCGCCAAATTTTTGCTGGTGAGCTTCACCACCGACTGGCGGTTTTCGCCCAAACGCAGCCGCGAAATCGTCAAGGCGCTGCTCGACAACAAGCGTGATGTGAGCTACGCCGAAATCGACGCACCCCATGGCCATGATGCCTTTTTGCTTGATGATGCCCGCTATATGGGCGTGGTGCGCTCTTACTTTGATGGCATCGAGGTGCAAGCATGAGCGACAACCAGATTCAGCAAGCCTTGGCCGAACTCGTGCCACCGGGCTCACGCGTGCTCGACTTGGGCTGTGGTGACGGCGCCATGCTGGCCCACTTGCAAAAGACCCGGGGCTGCACCGGTTACGGGGTTGAGATTGACGATGCCAATGTGCTGGCCTGCGTAAAGCGGGGCGTGAATGTCATCCAGCTCAATCTGGACGAAGGTCTGAGCCTGTTTGAAGACGCCTCGTTTGACGTGGTGCTGCAAATTGACACCTTGCAACACCTGCGCAATGCAGAGGTCATGCTGCTGGAAACCGTGCGCGTAGGCCGCGTTGGCATTGTTGCTTTTCCCAACTTTGCGCATTGGCCAAACCGCTTAAGCGTGCTGAAAGGTCGCATGCCGGTCACCAAACGCCTCCCGTACCAATGGTTCGACACCCCCAACATCCGGGTCGGCACCCATGCGGACATGGCGGCATTGGCACAACGCAGTGGCCTGACGGTGCTTGATAGTTTTGGCATTCAGGACGGCGAGACGGTGCGTGTGCTGCCCAATTTGCTGGCGGGCACCTCGGTGCACAAGTTGTCGCTGTAGCGTTGCATGGACAGCAGAGTTTGTTCGAGTCCTTTGCAGCACCAGCGAAGGCCCAACCCGTAAATCCGTTTACCAGACTGAAATTGGTAAGCAAATGCGCGGTTTCTTTTCGACCTTAAACTCGTCACGTTAGACAAAATTAAACTCCGATCGTTTTTATGCCACACCGCACCGCCACCCTCTTTGACCCCTTGCAAGTAGGCGACATCGCCCTTGCCAACCGCATCGTCATGGCACCGCTCACCAGAAACCGCGCACCCCGTGCGGTGCCCACACCGTTGATGGCCCAGTACTACACCCAGCGCGCCAGCGCCGGTCTGCTCATTTCAGAGGCCACCGCCATCAGCCAGCAAGGCCAGGGCTATGCCGATGTGCCCGGTCTGTATGCCGAAGAACAAGTTGAGGCCTGGAAAGCCGTGACCCGCAGCGTGCACGGCGCTGGCGGCAAAATTGTTTGCCAGCTTTGGCACGTGGGCCGGATCTCACACACCAGCTTGCAGCCCCACGGCGCAGCGCCGGTGGCACCCTCGGCCATCACGGCCAAAACCAAAACAGTCCTGATCAAAGATGGTGTGCCGTCGTTTGTGGACACCTCTGAACCACGCGCCCTGCAGGCCTACGAGTTGCCCGAC
>JBIJDQ010000211.1:0-4852 GCA_044344025.1 Rhodoferax sp. | reverse complement strand
ATGATGGCCGAGCGAAAGTCGTAAATTGCAATTTCAGCAGCTTTTTGCAGGTTGATCTGTTTGCCACCTTGCAGCGCACCGCGTTTGCGCCCAATGGCTTCCAACAGTTGTTCATCGGTCATGCTGGCCGCACCCTCAAGCTTGAAGCGCCCTTCCAGCAGCGTGGGGTAATGGGTTCTGAGGTAGTCCAGCAGTTCCAGGGCCACCTCTTGCTCGTCAAACGCGTTGCGCCCCACCGCGCCGCTGGCGGCCAGGTTGTAGCCACTTTTGGCCACGATGATGCGTGGCCACAAAATGCCGGGGGTGTCGTAAAGATAAAAATCATCGGCCAGCGAGATGCGCTGCTCCAGCTTGGTCACACCGGCCTCGTCACCAGTTTTTGCTGCCCGCCTGGCGGTTAGGGTGTTGATCAGGGTGGACTTGCCCACATTGGGAATGCCACAAATCAGCACCCGCATCGGCTTGACCATGCCGCCCCGGTTGGGTGCCAAGGCGTGGCAGGCGGCAACCAAGGCCTTGGCCGGTGCGGCCACACTGGCATCAAGCGCAATGGCGCGGGTGCCCGGAAGCGCGTTGTAGTGCGCCAGCCACTCTGTGGTGCGCCCTGGGTCGGCCAGGTCTTGCTTGTTGAGCACTTTGAGCGCCGGCTTGCCAGCCGTCAAGGTGGCCAACATCGGGTTGGCACTAGAGCCCGGCAAACGTGCGTCCAGCAGCTCAATCACCACATCGATATTTTTGATGCGTTCGGCAATTGCCTTTTGTGTCAGGTGCATGTGCCCTGGAAACCATTGAATTGCCATGTATTACTTGTTTTTGCCACGCAAATGATGTTGCGGCCCGACTGGGCCAAACGTGGCGGCATTATCCGAGATAAGTTTCCGGGCGTGCAGACCGCAGCCAAGGCCCCGGTCTGAGTGACCGCCCTATTGCGCTGCAGCGCCAAGCTTGCGCAGTTTGTCCTGCCACTTCTTCACGCCCGCCGCATCCAACTCATCCACCATGCCAATGAGTGTCTCATTCACCGGGGCAATGCCCACAAAGCCCAAAATATTGCGCTCCAGGCTTTTGATGCTGTGGGCGCGGAAATACCAGCGGTACACCAGCGCGGGCATGCCCATGGTGACCACCACCCGGGCGGAACGACCGGCCAGCCCTTTCTTGCCGTATGGGTTGCCCTTTTCCGCATGAAACGCAAAGCCAGGCCGGGCGACTTGCTCCAAAAAGGCTTTCAGCAGCGCAGGCATGTCGCCCAGCCAGAGCGGAAAAAACAGCACCAGGTGCTGCGCCCAGGCAATGTCGGCTTGTGCCTGCACCAATGCGGTCGGCAAACTGCCCTCCTGCCAGGCCAGTTGACTGCGCAGAACGGGAAAGTCAAGCTGAGCCACTGCGACACGGCGCACCTCATGACCCGCGGCCTGCGCACCCTGCGCATAGGCATCCTCCAGCGCATGGCACAGGTGGTGGTTGAGTACATCGGGGTGACCCTGAATCAAAAGTAGGCGTTGAGCGGCCATGGCGTCTCCTTGGGGTGCATCAACAAATTGGCAGGAACCTTGCCAACAATTCCGTTTTCAGATCAATGCGACGTTAGGCGCGAAGCCGCAGACAGTGCTGTAGCACGGCAAGGCGAAGCAACAACATGTCGCATTGATATGGAAATGGAATAAGACCTTTGTGACGCTAACACCCCGTGTCAGCGCTTTGTTGACAAGTCTCAAGCCAAACGGCAGATTCCCACCCGGGCAAGGCCTTGCGCCATCGCTCACGCAGCGGCCGCAGAACGCTAAAGGTCCAAATTGGGCCGCAACTCAGAGGGTTTGACGTAACGCCAGCGCCCCAGAAAACTTGCCACCAGCGCTGCAAGCACGCCCCAAAGCGCAACCCACTGCAACGCACCCAGCCAACGCCCCTCAAAAGCACCAAACATACTGGCCTTGAGCGCGGTCACCACCCAAGTGATGGGCAAATAGGGGCTAACCAGCGCAAACAAACCACCACTCAGCTCCACCGGCAAGATGCCCCCGCTGGAGGACAACTGCACCGCCAGAAAAACCAGCGCCAGCGCCTTGCCCGCATCACCCAGCGCACGGGTCAGTGCAAACACCACCCACAAAAAGGTGCTTGCAGCCAGCAGCAGCGTCACTGCCAAAGCCACCGGAAACACCACTTGCATCTGCAACAACCCCAGCAAGGCCAACCACACCAAACCGGCTTGCAATGCCACCAGCAACATGGGCACAGCCATTTTTCCGGCCACCCGCGCCAGCACCGGGAACCGTTTAGCCTGGCGCGGCAACGACCGCATGCGAATCAAAAACGCCGCCAGACTGGCCCCCAGCCAGAGCGCACCGGGCACGATGTTGGCCGCAAACGCGCTGCCATTGTTTTGCACTGCGGCCACCACCTCAACCGTGGGCTGCACCGAACTGGCCAGGCCCTGCGCGCTGCCGTCCATGGGGCGGGCGGAGGCGGGCAGCGCTTGCTCCAGCAAATCCAGGCCACCGGCCAGGTGTTGAGCGCCTTGAGTGACTTGCTGTATCCCTTGCTTGAGGGCGACAGTGCCCGCACTCAGGCTGTCCGCACCACGCGACAGCTCATCAAGCCTGGCATCTTCGGGCAACTGCGTCACCATGCTGCGCAGGCCCGCATTCAGGGCACGCAGGCCCGTGGTGAGTGTGCCCACACCCGTGTTGAGCTGTGCCGCGCCGTTGCTAAGGGTTTGATGCCCTGCCACTGCACTTTTCAACCCGGCATCGAGTGCACCCACACCCTCGCCCAGTTGCCCCAGCCCTTCCTTGACCTGGGTGGCCACAAACAGGCTGTTACCAGCCTCCTCACGAAAGCCTTCAATGCTGATCTGCAAGCGGTTGGTGCCTTGTTGCAACTCGGCCAAACCCTTGCCCAGCTCACCGTGCCCGCTAACCAGCGCCATGGACCCGTCTTCAAGTTGCCGCAAATCGGCGTTTCTGGGCCGTTGGGCAAACATGCTGCGCAGGCCGCCACCCAGCTCCTTGACCCCAGCGCTGAGTTGCACCACCCCCTGGTCAAGCTTGGCGGCATTGCGGGTCAAGGTGTCGGCACCGCGTGAGGTTTGCTGCGTGCCGGCTGCCAAGTCAGTGGCACCCCGGCGCAGTTGCGCCAGCCCATCATGCAATTGCGTCAAACTGCGCTGCGACCCGGCGGCATCGGCCAGCACCAGCGCCCAGCGTTGCTCGTTCAGGCTTTCATTCACCTGGCGGCCCAGGTCTTCGGCAAAACGCCGGGCCAAGCCAGCGCTGGGGTAACTGTTGCCTTCAGAGGTAAACACCACCAGCTTGCCAGCACCGGCCTGCGCGCCGGGAATGGCATTGGAGCTGAAATCTGCGGGCACGATCAGCGCAAACGCCAAAGTGCCCGCCCTGACTGCCTGGCGCGCCAGGGCCTCGCTGGGCTGGTCCACAAACCCAAAGGCTGGCGTGGCCTTGAGCCGCTGGGTCACGTCATGCCCCACATTAAAGCCCTGCCCACGGTACACCAGCCCCTTGTCCAGATTCACAATGCCCACCGGCAGCGCGCCGGTTTTGGCCGCTGGGTCCCACACGCTGGTGAGGTAAATCACCACGTACAACGCTGGTATCAGCACCACCACACCCGCCGACAACAGCATTTTTGGGTAGTGCAGAAAAAAATATGCCTCCAGGCGAACCAGTGCCCAAGTCGCGCTGAGCAGGCCCTCAGGCTTCATGCGTCACCCGTGAGCGTGAGGCCTTGACCTCAGAGCGCTGTGTTTTGGCCTGGCGCACCCGCCTGACCGAGGCGCGTGTGGGCTTGGTCGCTTTACGGTCTTTGGGCGGCTGCGCCACGCTGTTGACCAGCTCATGCAGGCGAATCAGCGCGTCAAAGCGGTTCATTTCCTGGGTGCGATGCTGCTGGGCTTTCAACACCAGCACACCATCCTTGGTGATGCGGCTGTCATGCAGGGCCAGCAAGCGCTCTTTCACGTCGTCGGGCAAGCTGCTGACGGCAATGTCAAAACGCAGGTGAATCGCGCTTGACACCTTGTTGACGTTTTGCCCGCCTGCGCCCTGGGCGCGAATGGCGCTCAAGGTCACTTCTTCTGGCGGGATTCTGATTGCTTCCATTTTGATAGCTACTAACGCTTATCCGACAAGCACTAGAGGGCTAAAACACCATTAATTGGTGCTTGCAGTGCCTCCACGGCCTCAGGCGCATTCACATACCGCGCCACAAACGCCCCCACCGCGCTCTCAGGCAAAGGCAACCACACGGTGTGGCCGCTGCCGGGTGCCACCGGCATGACGCTGCCATCCGTGGCCTCCATGCGGGCCAAAAGCACATCAAAATTGCCTTGGGGGTGAATGATCTCCAGCCAGTCGCCCACCGCAAAGCGGTTTTTGACCCGCACTTCGACCAAGCCCCGCGCTGCGTCAAAGCTCACCGCATCACCCACATACAGGCTGCGGCCAGATTCCGAGTAACCACGCAGGTAGTTTTGTGTGGCCTCGGGTGTGTGCCGCTGGAAAAACCCGCTGGTGTAGCCCCGGTTCGCCAGGCCTTCAAGCTGGCCCAGCAGCGCCGGGTCAAGCTCTCGCCCGGCCACGGCATCGTCAATCGCACGTCGGTAGCTCTGCACCGTGCGCGCCACGTAATACGGGCTCTTGGTGCGGCCTTCAATCTTGAGCGAATCCACACCTATTTCCACCAGCCGTTTGACATGTTCGATGGCGCGCAGGTCCTTGCTGTTCATCACATAGGTGCCGTGCTCGTCTTCTTCAATGGGCATGTAACTGCCTTCGCGCTGGCTTTCTTCGATCATGTACACCTGATCAGCCTCAGGCGCGCGCGCAAGGGC
>JBIJDQ010000015.1:0-16209 GCA_044344025.1 Rhodoferax sp. | reverse complement strand
GTTGGGATCACGTACCCGGGCCGGGTCGCCCACCACACCGTAGTGCTTCAGGGCGGCGGCATAGACGGCGTTGAGCTGGGGTTCGTACAGGTCGGGTTTGATGACACCCTCTTTGAGGTTGTCCAGCACCACGTAGCGACAGGCACCGCCGAAGTAGCGCCAGGCTTCCTCGTGCAGGCGTGCCCAGGTTTCCTGGCTGGACTTCCACACGACCCGGCGAAAGCTGCGCCGGGAGTAGCGCAAGGTCATGACAAACAGGCGAGGCTTGCGGTAGCGCTCGGAACCGGGAACACGCGTGAGTGCGCCTTCGCCGTAATCGACCTGGGCTTCCTCGCCGGGGGCGAATTCCAGACGGTCAAATTGTTCAGGTTCGTGTTTGCACAGGCCGCCGGCAAAGCGCTTGACGGCGTTGTAGGCACCGGTAAATCCATGGCTGTCGACTAGGTCTTGGTAGATGGCCATGTAGTTGCGCTTGAATCGCAATTGGGCTTCGATGAATTCCCGATGGGGCTCGCAGGTGGAGGTCGTTACCTTGGCTGAAGCCGGTGGCCGGGGTGGGGGAATTTGATCGGGTGTGCACTCTGGTGTGCCGGTGGCCACCCCGGGGGAATTTGCCTTGAGCTCATCCATGCGCTTTGCATAGGTGCGTATGGTCTTTCGGTCAATTCCGGTGACACGTTCAATCTGGCGGTGGCTGGTGTTGGTCGCCAGCAGCGTGGCTATCGTTGTTTGTAGGTGTGGTTTCAAGACGTTCAATCCGGTTTCCCTCAAAAATTAGGGGGTGAAGGTAAACGTCCTGCCTGTTACTGAATGAGGCGGTGAAACAGCCGGGTTTAGCCTGCCGGCACGCCGCGCTCAGGGTGGGGGAATTTGAGGTGGCCACAAGTGGGGGAATTTGGGTGGCCATCAGGGGTTTGAGCGCTCAGAGCCGCTACTGGCTGCACTGACACGCAAGCGATATAGATCACGTCACCTGCTGGCTGCTGCCGCGTTCAGTGGCAATACCCTTACGGACATCCATCCGGCTGGTAGTCGGCATTTTCAAAACGGCAATGCTAGGTCAGAACCATAGAGCCTGCTGCCAGGGCACCAAGCTCTGCCAGTAGGTAGCCCAAGGCCTCAAGCGCATCGGAGGAGCCAATCGTTCCATCCTCGACTACCACCGCAGAATGGGCTAACAAGAGCCCTATGGAGCTGATGCCGTTACGCAGGACATTCATAGTCGTTTCGGCGGAACTGCCAATGACTGCCAGAACCTTTGTGTCAGCCGCTTGATAGTCAACTTGGAGGTCACCAGTCATAGGCAGACGGGGCAACCATGTCAACAAGTCCTGCATGGGGCGATGGGCCTCTGCTCTGGTGTTCATGGCCGTTCTCCAGGCAGCAACATTCGGGTTCTGATTCGATGTAAATCGGCATCGTTGAATAGCTCCGTCACGACTTCGACCGGGCCCAATTCAGTGGAGTAAGTTGTCACTACCGGGCTGCATTCCGGCAAGGGCTGTTGAAGCACCTTCTGACCAAGCAGGCCGATGGCATCACCATCACTCATTTTGTGCCACCCCAGTAAAAACGAGGGTTGCAGATTGAGCCGCGCAAACATGGCCTGTGCCGCAGTTGACACCAAAATTTGACCAAGGCTTGAACTGGGTTCATCGGTGAGGACACGTACACCAATGTCATTTGTGGACTCGGCTTCGCTGTCTGAGTTCAAGGCCGAACCCGCTGTGCTCCTGTTTCAGTTGAGGACTAAAGTGAAAGCGTCAGCAGCAAACACGCCAGGGGTTGAACTGGTCCCAGAGAGAAAAGTAAAGAAGTAGGGGTTCTGCTTGCAAGGATTGAGTGAAAACTCAGCTCGCTACTGTCATGGGCGCTGCTTACGCCGTGCTGCCAAGCCAGATTTTTCGACTTGGTGCGCTATTATAATAGGAGCAAAATAGGGGATTCAGCTAAATTACTTTGGCAAAAACGGCCCTCCGGATATGGGCTTTTTTTGTGCATCCGGGTTTTTGGCTAGAAAGACCGCCAATGAAAATCTCCATCGTCCTAGAGAGTCAAGTAGATTTCGCCACTCTTGTTCGCATCGGAACCGTGCCGCGCACAACGCGAAAGCACAAAAAAAAACCGTAACGAAACCGCTACGGCTTTTTTGATATTTGCTTTGCTAGTTGAAGAATGTTAGATTATTAGATTTTCCTAACAATCAACCACTTACAGAGCTATCCTGGCGGAATCGGAGAGATTCGAACTCTCGATGGGGCTCTACACCCCATACTCCCTTAGCAGGGGAGCACCTTCGGCCACTCGGTCACGATTCCTTAAATTCTGAACAGCGATTATGTCACGACTTCAGCATGTTTTTACGCCGTCACCTGATCAAGCCCAAAAGCTTTGTGCAAGGCCTTCACCGCAAGCTCCATGTATTTCTCGTCAATCACCACCGAGGTCTTGATTTCGCTGGTGGAGATCATCTGAATATTGATGCCCTCCTCACTCAGGACCCGGAACATGGTGGCTGCCACACCCACATGGCTGCGCATGCCAATGCCCACGATGGACACCTTGCAAATCTTGGTGTCGCCCACCACCTCTTGTGCGCCCAGCTTGGGCACCACCACGTTTTTGAGCAGGTCCATGGCCTTGGCGTAATCACCGTGGTTCACGGTGAAACTGAAGTCGGTCTTGCCGTCTTTGCTCAGGTTCTGGATGATCATGTCGACCTCAATGTTGGCATCGGCCACAGCACCCAGTATTTGGTAGGCAATACCGGGCTTATCCGGCACGCCCAGCACGGCAATCTTGGTTTCATCGCGGGTAAATGCAATGCCTGAAACGATGGCTTGTTCCATGTTTTCGTCTTCCTCAAAAGTGATCAATGTGCCAGACTTGGCTTCTTCGTTGATGTCGATGTCCCACGGCGTGAAGCTCGACAACACCCGCAGTTTGACTTTGTACTTGCCCGCAAACTCCACCGAGCGGATTTGGAGCACCTTGGAGCCCATGGAGGCCATCTCCAGCATTTCTTCAAAGCTCACCGTGTGCAGGCGCCTGGCAGCGGGCACCACACGCGGGTCGGTGGTGTAAACGCCATCGACATCCGTGTAAATCAGGCATTCGTCAGCCTTCATGGCAGCCGCCACTGCGACTGCAGAGGTGTCAGAGCCCCCACGACCCAAGGTGGTGATGTTGCCTTGCTCGTCAAGCCCCTGAAAGCCGGTCACGATCACCACCCGGCCAGCATTCAGGTCAGCACGCACTTTTTGGTCGTCAATCGATTCGATGCGGGCCTTGGTGTAGGCGCTGTTGGTGCGAATCGGCACTTGCCAACCCGCGTAGCTCACAGACTCCAAACCTTGAGCTTGCAGCGCAATGGCCAGCAAGGCACTGGAGGCCTGCTCACCCGTCGCAGCCAGCATGTCAAGCTCGCGAAAGTAAGCGGCCGATTGGGTGGACGGGGCCAAGTCTTTGGCCAAGGCCAGCAAACGGTTGGTTTCGCCACTCATGGCGCTGGGCACAACCACCATTTGGTGGCCAGCGCGAGCCCACTTGGCCACGCGCCGTGCGACATTAGCGATGCGCTCGGTAGAGCCCATCGAGGTGCCGCCGTATTTATGAACAATCAATGACATGGATGGGTATAAATCTGATTAAAACAGTGTTGGATTGTACCAATCGAGGCCTTGCCCACGTCTGACGCAAAACCCGTGCCCCACCTTTAGATGCAACTTGTGCCCACGGGTACGGCACGCCGCAATCTGGACCATCAGCGCGTGCAACTGAGCGGTAGTCGGGGTGACCTGATGCACGCGCAGCAGCCAGTGGCGCAACAGGTTGGCCAAACGCGGCCGACTCAGCGTCTGCAAGGCCTTAATGGGTGGCGGCACTCCAACATGTGCCAGATCTTCAGTCGCCACCTCGTCCAGCACGGCCTGGGCCTGGGCGGCATGGCTACTGGTGCGTGCGAAGGTGTCGCGAAATTGAGGGAAACACATCTGTAAGGCGGG
Organism: Rhodoferax sp.; assembly: GCA_044344025.1. Taxonomy (GTDB): domain Bacteria; phylum Pseudomonadota; class Gammaproteobacteria; order Burkholderiales; family Burkholderiaceae_C; genus Rhodoferax. Next base: position 12,205 of record JBIJDQ010000015.1, on the reverse strand, counting down.
CAACAGGCGCGCGCGGATGCGGTTGCGGGTAAATCGCTCATCCTGGTTGGTGGGGTCTTCAATAAAGCTCGCCCCCTGCACTGCCAACCAACAACGTATGTCGGCACTGCTGACACACAACAAGGGGCGGCTGTACACAACACCATCCCGCTGCCAGTTGGCAGCCATGGCACTGATGCCTGGCAACCCAGCACCTCGGCTCAAGGCCAGCAACAGGGTTTCGATCTGGTCATCGGCATGCTGCGCAATTACTATTGTTTTTATAGCTAACTGCGCATACTCCACTAGTACTAAGGCCTCAAAAGCCTTGTAACGGGCATGGCGGGCGGCGGCTTCAGGGCTTTGGCCGGATGCGTGGCGGGCATCCACTTTTTTTACCACAAGAGGCACACCCAGCGTCGCACAGAACGACTCGCAATGGTGCTCGAATTCGTCACCTGCGGCTTGCAACCCGTGGTGAACATGCAGAGCCGTGACCTGGCCCGGCCACCTACGCGCACACGCCAGCAACAACGCCGTTGAATCTGCACCACCGCTGAAGGCCACGGCCAGCGGCAAGGCTGGCTCGAAAGCGGCCATGGCCTGCTCGAACGCGTGCGTCATGGTGTGTTCAGACGGCCCACCATTCGGACACCGGACCGCCTGCGGACTTACCTGCCGCTGGTTTTGGTGTCGGTAAATCGGCCATAACTCTGCAACCGCTCGTAGCGTCGGTCCAGCAGCTCAGCAGTTTTAAGGTCGCTGACCTGGCGGTAGGCATCGGTCAGGGCGCGCTTGAGGAACGCGGCCATTTGTTTCGGGTCACGGTGTGCACCCCCTACAGGCTCGTTGACGATCTTGTCAATCATGCCCAAGGCTTTCAGACGGTGCGCCGTGATGCCCAGCGCGTCAGCAGCCTCCTGCGCCTTCTCGGCTGTTTTCCACAAGATGGACGCACAACCCTCCGGGCTGATCACCGAGTAAATGGAATACTGCAACATCAGCAACTGGTCACCGACCGAAATGGCCAGCGCGCCGCCAGAACCTCCCTCGCCAATGATGGTGGTGATGATGGGCACCTCCAATTGGGCCATCTCGAAGATGTTGCGCCCAATGGCCTCGGACTGGCCGCGTTCTTCGGCATCAATACCGGGGTAGGCACCAGGGGTGTCCACAAAGGTGAACACCGGCAGCTTGAACTTTTCTGCGGTTTTCATCAGCCGAAGGGCTTTGCGGTAGCCCTCTGGCTTGCACATGCCAAAGTTGCGACTGGCGCGCTCACGCGTATCGCGGCCTTTTTGCTGGCCAATCACCATGCAAGGCGTGCCGTTGAACCGGGCCAGGCCGCCCACAATGCTCAAGTCGTCGGAAAAGTGACGGTCGCCATGCAGTTCGACAAAATGGGTGAACAACTCGTTCACGTAATCCATGGTGTACGGGCGCTCACTGTGGCGAGCAATCTTGGTGATCTGCCACGGGGTCAAGTCACTGTAAATGTCTTTGGTGAGTTGCTGGCTTTTTTTGGCCAATTGGCTGATTTCAGCCGAAATATCCACCGCTGACTCGGTCTGCACATAGCGCAGTTCTTCAATTTTGTTTTCTAGTTCCGCAATCGGGGTCTCAAAGTCAAGAAAAGTTTTTTTAGCCACACTAGCTCCATCTGTTCATTTGAGGGCAATCTGTCAGGCCGATTTCTATCGGCAGGGTCGAACGAATTCGACCCTGCAAAAAAGCCTGAAAGTCCAAAAAATCCGGCCTTGTCATTGGGTGTCAGTAGTCAACCGGCACCGGATCCAACGAGCGCCAAATATACCAAGTTGCCACCGTGCGGTACGGGCCCCAAGCCAGGGAGACCTCCCGTGCATCACTGCGACTCACCACATCACCCGAAAAATAGCTCTTGCTAATGCCGTTGATCAGGCCCACATCATCCAACGGCAACACGTCGGGGCGCATCAGGTGAAAAATCAAAAACATCTCGGCCGTCCAGCGGCCAATGCCGCGAATGGCCACCAGTTCGCTGATGATGGCCTCGTCCTCCATGGCGCTCCAGGCCTCGGAATGCACCGCACCATTGTCAAAGTGCAGCGCCAGATCGACCAGATACTCAACCTTGCGCGCACTTAGACCGGCACCACGCATATCGTCAATTTTGAGCTTGAGCACGTGTGAAGGACACATTTGCTCTGGCAATTTGGCAAAACGATCCCACACGGTTTGAGCCGCCTTTACCGAAATCTGCTGGCCCACCACGCTGCGCGCCAACGTGGCAAACGCATCACCCCGGCTTCGCAGGCAGGCCTGGCCAAACTGCGGGATTAGCCGCTTCATGACACGGTCTTTTTTCATGAGGTGCTTGCAGGCATCCGCCCAGTACAGCGGAGCCGTGTCGGGAAATGATATGTTTTTAATAGCTACTTGTGCTTTACTGGCGGGCACTAAAGGCATAAAACGCCCTCAAAACCAAGTTTTTTACCCAGCGTTGGCAGGACCACCCTCACTTGCCCGCCTCCCAGGTGGTGCCACTGGCCGAGTCCTTCAGCACAACACCCATAGCCAGTAACTCTTTGCGAATCAGGTCGGCCAGGGCAAAGTTTTTGGCAGCCTTGGCTTGCGCACGGTCCCCAATTTTTTGCTGAATACTGGCCTCGTCAAGCACCACCCCAGCCTGCAAAAAAGCCTTGGCATCACCCTGTAACAACCCCAACCCAGCACCCAGAGCCTTGAGCAAACCAGCCAAATCAGCTGAACGCGTGCGGTTGACCTCACTGGCCAGGTCAAACATCACAGCCACCGCCTCCGGCGTCCCAAAGTCATCGTCCATGGCAGCCTTGAAACGCGCCGCAAACGGATTGACCCAGTCGATAGCCACCATGGTGGGTACTACCAGATCCAAGGCGGTGTACAGCCGCTTGAGCGCGGTGTGGGCATCGTCCAGATGCACATCGCTGTAATTGAGTGCAGTGCGGTAGTGGGTGCGAATCAGGAAGAAACGCACTGTTTCGCGGTGGTATTTCGCCAGCACGTCGCGGATGGTGAAGAAGTTGCCCAGGCTTTTGGACATCTTTTCGTTGTCGACCCGCACAAAGCCGTTATGCACCCAGAAATTGGCCAAAGGCTTGCCAGTGGCCCCCTCACTTTGGGCTATTTCGTTTTCGTGGTGGGGAAACTGTAGATCAGCACCACCGCCATGAATGTCAAACGTCTCACCCAGGGTCGCGCAGCTCATGGCCGAGCACTCAATGTGCCAGCCGGGGCGCCCAGGTCCATAAGCGCTGGCCCACTTGGCATCTTCGGGTTCGGTCGCTTTGGCGGCCTTCCACAGCACAAAATCCAATGGGTCTTCCTTGCCTTCCTGCACCGCCACACGTTCACCGGCGCGCAACTCATCGAGCGACTTGCCCGACAACTTGCCGTAGCCGACGAACTTGCGCACCGCATAGTTCACATCGCCATTGGATGCCTGGTAGGCCAGGCCCTTGGCTTCAAGCCGCTTGATTAAACACAGCATTTGCGGCACATAGTCGGTCGCGCGCGGCTCCTGAGTGGGCGGCTCAATGCCAAGCAAGGCAATATCGGCGTGCATGGCAGCAATCATCTCGTCAGTCAGGACGCGAATAGTAATCGAGCGCTCCAGCGCTCGCTTGATGATTTTGTCATCGATGTCGGTGATATTGCGCACGTAGGTGACCCGGTAACCGCTGCATTTGAGCCAGCGCTGCACCACATCAAAAGCCATCATCATGCGAGCGTGCCCAATGTGGCAAAGGTCATAAATCGTCATGCCGCACACATACATGCGCACATGGCCAGGCTCAAGCGGCGTAAAAGTCTGTAGCTCTCCTGAGAGCGTGTTGTAAATGCGCAAACTCGTCATTCAATCAAATCCGGTTTTTTGGAAAACATAGCCTAACCCGTGGGTGGAGGATGCAGCATTTGGTATCAGTTACCAACTGCCGCAGGGCATCTAAAAAGCACCCCCTCGGCTACAATGCGTGTCAGTATAAAGCCCTGCCCCAACCAGCCAACTGGCCGCCAAACCCCTCCCACCGAAACTGTCCGACCATGATGCTCGCCCGTTCTGCCCTTTACAAAACCCTGCATTTGCTCATGCTCGTGGGTGTCTGCACCGCGTTTTCCAGCCATGCTGACGAGTATGGCGATGTCAGTCAGTTGCTCAAGGCCAACAAGTTTCCCGAGGCCATGACCAAGGTCGATGGCTTCCTGGTTACCAAACCAGCCGACCCGCAAATGCGTTTTCTCAAGGGTGTCGTTCAGCGCAACATGGGCAAGTCGGCCGAGGCCATCGCTACCTTTGTCAAACTCACCGAAGACTACCCTGAGCTGCCCGAGCCCTACAACAACCTGGCCGTGCTGTATGCCGGTCAGGGGCAATACGACAAGGCCCGCGTGGCCCTTGAAATGGCCATTCGCACCAACCCGAGCTATGCCACAGCCCATGAAAACATTGGCGATGTGTATGCCCGTTTGGCCAGCCAAGCCTATAACAAGGCCTTGCAGCTCGACAGTGCCAACGTGGCCGTGCCACCCAAATTGGCCTTGATCCGTGAAGTGTTCAAACCCAACCTGGCCAACACCCGCCCAGCCGGTGGTGCACCGGTGGTCACGGCAGCTGCCCCACCTATCCTGGTACCGGCGCCGGTGCCCGTAGCGCCCGCCACCGTCCCAAGTAGCAAGCCAGCAACCACGCCCCCCGTTGTTGTTGCGCCGGCCAAACCGGTGGCACCTGCGGCCATACCACCACTGGATGCTGACACCACCAAGTCAGCAGAAGCTGCCGTAATGGCCTGGGCTCAGGCCTGGGCTGACAAAGACATGGCCGCCTACCTGGGTGCCTATAGCGCTGAATTTGACCCGCCTGGCAAGCAGTCCCGCGGTGCCTGGGAAAAAGACCGCACTGACCGCATCGTAGGCAAGTCACGCATCAGCGTCAAACTCAGTGAACTGAGTTCCAAGGTGACTGGCGACGAAGCGGTGGTCAAGTTTCGTCAAGCCTACAAGGCCGACTCATTGTCCGTCTCTAGCCGCAAGACTCTGCTACTTAAAAAGCATGGTAACAAGTGGCTGATCACCCGAGAATCCACCGGCAACTGATGCCTTGCCTAACGCCTGAAGGCAGACCTCTGGCGGCATGGGCCGCCAGTTTTTTGACCCCGCCCGCATGACCCGATTCCGTCCGGTTTTTCTGACCATTTGTCTACTGGCCCTGTGCGTCACACTGGGTTTGGGCACTGCCTTCGCCAAAACAGCCAAAAAGGTAAACAAATCAGCGCCGCCCCCCGTGGTCAAGACCCCCAAAGACGGCGTGGCAGAGGCTCGGCTGATAGAGATATACCGCCTGATTGGGCGGGCCGACACTCAAACAGCCCTGCACAAGGCTGAGCAACTGGTAAAGGAATTTCCAAGTTTTGCGTTGGCCCAATTGGTACTGGGCGACCTACTTACCGCACGCACACGAGCACTGACCACCTTTGCCGACGTGCCACCCGAGTTACTCAAGGGTGCGAACGAGGCACTCAATGAGCTCAAAGGCGAATCACAGCTTCGTATGAAGGCACTGCGTGAGCGTCCTCCCGCAGGCAGTGTCCCGGCAGAATTCCTGCAACTGTCCTCGCGCAACAAACACGCGCTTGCCATCGATGCCTCTCGCGCTCGACTGTACTTGTTTGAAAACACTGAAAAAGGTTTGGTGCTGGTGGCCGATTACTACATATCGGTTGGCAAACTCGGGCTTGAGAAAAAGGTTGAGGGGGACCAGCGCACACCTCTGGGGGTGTATTTCATCACCAGCCAGCTTGACCCAAAAAGTCTGAAAGACTTTTACGGCTCAGGCGCACTGCCCATCAACTACCCCAATGTACTGGACCTCAAACGCGGCAAGACCGGCGGCGGCATCTGGTTGCACGGTACACCGCCCGGGCAATTCTCGCGCCCACCGCTGGCCAGTGACGGCTGCGTGGTGGTGGCCAACCCTGACCTTGAGCACATCATGCGCACGGTGGAGATTCGCTCTACACCCGTTCTGATCTCACGCACCCTCAAGTGGGTTCCGCCGCAAAGCCTGCAACCGCGCAGCCATGAGTTCACCACCCATCTGAACGCTTGGCTAAAAGCCAAATCGAACGGCAACGTCAATGACCTGGCAGGGTTTTATGCCCCAGATTTCAACAACAACGGCAAAACGCTGGCAGACTGGCTGCCGGGGTTACGCCGTGAGGTGGCCACGGCTCAAGGCAGGGCATTGGAGATCAAGGACCTGTCTTTGCTTCACTGGACCGATGCCACCGAGACCATGGTGGTCACCTTTGGTGAAGTGGCCACCGGGCAACGCACGGGGTCAACCAAACGCCAGTACTGGAGCCGACAGGGCAAACAGTGGAAAATATTTTACGAAGGAGTCATTGGATGAAATTTAGGACAATTGGAGCGTTTGTGCGCACTGCTGCTGCATCAGTAGCTCTCTATTCAATAGCAGCCGCTGCGCTGGCCCAGGTGGCCCCTCAGGTCAGGTTTGCGACCTCATCGGGCGATTTTGTGGTTGAGGTCTACCCCGACAAAGCCCCAAAAACAGTTGATAACTTCTTGCAATATGTAAAAGACAAGCACTACGACGGCACGATTTTTCACCGTGTTATTGCCAACTTCATGATTCAGGGCGGCGGTTTTGATGCCAAGTATGCCCAAAAGCCGACCCGTGCCCCGGTGGTGCACGAGGGGCGCGAAGCCCTTGAAAAAGGTGGCCCGCGCAACGTGGTGGGCACCTTGGCCATGGCACGCACCAGCGACCCGCAGTCTGCAACGGCACAGTTTTTCATCAATGTGAAAGACAATGCCTTTCTTGACCCCAACGCGCAGTCACCTGGCTACACCGTGTTTGGCAAAGTGGTCTCCGGGATGGAGGTGATTGAGAAAATCAAGACCACCCCAACTGGCGCTGGCGGCCCATTCGGTTCTGATGTACCCAAAACTCCCGTTCTTATCAACTCTGCAACCCTGGTGAAATAAATCATGAGCAACCCACAAGTCGAACTTCATATTGCCAACTACGGCATCATCACCCTTGAACTTGATCAGGGCAAGGCCCCCAATACGGTGGCCAACTTTTTGAGCTATGTGACTAAGGGCCACTATGACAACACCATTTTTCACCGCGTGATTCCCGGTTTTATGGTCCAGGGTGGCGGCATGGAGCCTGGCATGAAAGAAAAAAAGGGTGACCAACCCATCAACAATGAAGCCAACAACGGCTTGAAGAACCTGAACTACACCGTGGCCATGGCCCGCACTGGCGAACCCCATTCCGCCACCGCCCAGTTTTTTATCAATGTGGCTGACAACGGCTTTCTGAACCACACGGCTCCCAGCCAGCAAGGCTGGGGATACGCCGTGTTTGGCAAAGTGGTGTCAGGCACCGATGTGGTGGACAAAATCAAGACGGTGAAGACCGCACGCAAGGGTTACCACGACGACGTGCCAGTGACCGATGTGGTTATTGAGAAAGCCGTTGCCCTCTAATCCGCCCGCGCATTAGCGTGCAGCCTGTCGCACTAAAGAGCCACTCAAGCGCGCCCGAGGCTTGGCCGGTGCTTGTCGCACCGGCGAGTTGGCGCGCGATTGATTTCATTTCCGACTTGCATTTACAGGTCAGTGAGCCAGCCACCATGGCGGCCTGGCAACACTACATGGTCAACACGCAGGCCGATGCGCTGTTCATCCTCGGGGACCTGTTTGAAGTGTGGGTCGGCGATGACATCACCACGGCACGAGGCGACCTCAACGGTGCCTTTGCGCTGAACTGCCAACATGTGATCAAAGCCACCTCAAGGCGCCTGCCGGTTTACTTGATGCACGGCAACCGCGACTTTCTAATCGGCGCAGACTTTGCCAAGGCGTGCCGCATCACACTGCTGCCCGACCCGGTCGTGCTGAGCTTTGACAACCAACGCTGGCTGCTCTCGCACGGCGATGCGTTGTGTCTGGACGATGTGGACTACCAGCAATTTCGCCGCCAGGTGCGCAGTAGCGCATGGTGCAGCACATTTTTGGCCAAGCCACAGTCAGAGCGCCAAGACATTGCGCTGAGCCTGCGTGCGCAAAGCGAATCCCTTAAAACCAGTGGCGTGGCATACGCCGATGTGGACACCCCCATGGCCCTACAGTGGCTAGAGACCGCCCAAGCCTGCACCTTGATTCATGGTCACACCCACAAGCCAGGTGACTACGCGCTGGGTAGCGTCAACCCAAAACTGATGCGTCGCTTGGTACTTAGCGACTGGGACGCAACCGCAGCCCCCCCACGACTGGAGGTGCTGCGGCTACAAAAAGCCTGTGAGCCCGAGCGGGTCAGCCTGACCCAGGCCTTTTAAGCCTTCAACAATACCTTTAGCACGTTTTGTACCCGACGCACCTGCGCGGCATCAAAACCAGTGGCCAGCACGGTGGCCACATCCTGCGCCCAGGTTTGTGCTGGTGCGGGGTCATTGCGTTTGGTAAGCAGCTGCAACTGAAACATGCGTCGGGCACTCAATTGCTCGGCTGGGGTTGGTACCTCAGCGGCCATCTCAAGGCGCAACAAGGCGGTGCCTGCTTCACCCGATGCAGGTTGCGACAGGGCCTTGACCCAAGCACCACGCACCGCTGGGTTTACGCGGTTGCCCAACTCTTGCACCGTGGGAACCTGGGCCGCATCACGCGTTTCCCAGGCCGTTAGCAAATGGGTCAGGGCCTCGCCATGGGCCTGTGCAGCCAGTTTACGTAGGGCAAACTGGGCTTGCTCAAGCGCATCACGTTGGGCTCTGAAGGCCGCATCACCTAAACGTGGTGCCTCAAAACGCTCGGCGTAGACCGGGCGATCTGGCCGGGGGCCACGTGCATCACGGCCAGCATCGCGACCACCGTCACGTCCAGCCGGGCGGCCTGCGTCCTTGCGGTCTCCAAACTTGCCACCACGGCCCATGGGGCTGGGCTCTTCCTTCTTCATGCCAGGACGGTCGTCACCCCGCATGGCCACCACGCGCTTGGGGGCTACCACCGGCTTGGCCGGCTCGACTTCTGCATTCTGGCTATCGGCTGATGGCAGCTGATCAGCATTAGCCTCAGCAGGCTCAGGTATCGTGGTGTCACCCAAGGCCACCTCGGTTGCGGCTTGGGCCAAGTCAGCCTGGGCTTGCGCCTGGCCGCTTAGTGCGGCATCCAACGCGGCCATGGCACCACGGATGCCCTGCGCATCACCGGCGGCGTTGGCTGCTTGCAGGGCTTTTGAAGCTTCCAGCACCACACGGTCACGGTCGCTCAGGGCGCTTTGCGCTTTTTCGCGCTCAAGCGTCTTGCGGTTAAAGGCCTCGTCAATCGGTTTACGGAACGCGTCCCACAACTTTTGCTCGTGGCGACGGTCAATCGGCACCCGGTGGGCCTCGGCCTGCCAACGTTGCTGCAAGGCTTTAACGGCATCAATATGCAACATGGGCTCAGCGCCCAAAGCCTTGGCCTCGTCGATCATGGCGTGACGGGTATCCAGACTGAGCTTTTGCAAGGCTTCCAGTGGGGCAGCCGCATGGTCAATGGCTGCTTTCCACAAAGGTTGAAGTTCAGCAAACATTTTTTCACCCACATGGCCCGACTCGCGCCAGCGATCACCAAACTGGTGCAGCAGACGGCTGAAGCCTTTCCAGTCATCGTCCAGCGCCACCCGATTGGCCTCGGCCCAGGCCTTGACTTCTTCAATCAGTGCCAGACGTTGTGCGCGGTGTTGGGCCGACTCGCTCTTGATTTTTTCAAGCCAGACTTCGACCACTTTATGGGCTTCGTTGCAGGCATCGTCAAACCGCTTCCACAGGCCATGGTTGGCAGCTCCGCCCTGGTCGGTCAGTTTCCATTGCTCGCGCAATTGGCGCAAGGTGTCTTGCATCTTGCGCCCACCCATGGCCTGACCATCGGGGCGTTTCAGCAGGCTTTCGGCCTTGGCCACAAGCTCGTCACGCAGTTGGTCGGCGCGCCAACGTTGCCAGCCCTCCAACTCACCCGCAGCCACCAGCGCGGCATGTGCCTGAGCTTCAAGTTTGTCGTCAATCAGACGGCCGTTATCCTTGAGCGCCTGGCGCAGCGCATTGGCCACGCCAACACTGGCTTTACCATGACCCTGAGACATTTCATGCTCTAATTTTAGAAGCACATCACGCACAAAGGCAGTGGCTTTGGCGCGTACTTCAGGGTCAATTTTCGGCTTGGGCGCGGCCACCGGCACTTCAAGAGGTATACCACGCGCCACTCGAATTTCATCAGCCCACACCGGCACTTTGGGCAGCGGTGCACTGGCATCTGCCGCCGCCGCAATGGTCAGCGTCAAAGCCTCACGAAAGGCCCCCCACACCAGCAACAACTGAGCTTGCGAGTCTTGCAACTGGGGCACAAAACGCATGTCCACGCTGGGCCAGTTGGCATCACCAGAGAGTGCCTGCGCTTCGGTTTGCCAATGGGTCACGTCGGCCGCCAACGCCTCTTGCGCGATTTGCGCGTCGGTCCATGGCTTGGTGGACAACACCTCAATACGTTGCGCCAGCAACACAGCGGCTTCACGTTGCACTTGCACGCGGTGTTGCAGGTCTTCAATGGCGCGCACACGCTCGACCAGTTGAACTTTCAAACCTGCCAAAGGTTCTTTGCTCAAGGGTGCGCCTGCCTTGGCGGCATCACGTTGCCAGGCCAGGGCATCGGCCAAATTGAGCTTGGACAGCGCCAGCAAGGCCTGCGCCTTGTCGGCCCATTCGAGGGCAATGGTGGCCTGAGTACGGCTGCGTTTGATTTCGTCAAGTTTTTCACGTACCAATTTGGATGCGCCTTTGTCCTTGACGCTAAGTTCCTTGAACACTTGTTGCAATTGCTCTGTCGTTGGGCTGGTGGCCAACCACTCACGAATACAGGTCATGCGCTCGCCAGAGGTGTGTGCTGAAAAAGCACCACGCGTTAGCACATCCAGCGGATGGGCATCATGGGTTTTGGCACTGACGGCAGGTGTGTCAGAAGTAGGGGCTGCTTTGCTTTGGGTAGAAAAAGGAAACATCGACATCGCGCACTAAAGAGGAGAAGTGCCCACTGCGGCGCAGCGGGAATAAACGCGTATTTTCGCCGGGATTTCCGCCTTGCCCAAAAAAACAATTCGGGCATTCAAAATCAACCGCCTGGTGCCCACCTAAAGAGGCCTGATGGGCGGGTCAGAAACGGAAAAATGGCGGGAATCCAGGCTTATTCGGGGGCCAAGCTCAACTCCGCCCGGGGCTGCCACTTGGCCTCTGGGGGCACGGCTTTGGCGGCCCCCAAAAACAGACGCTCCAGCGGCAGCTTCAGGCCCGCCAGGTAATCACGCACCACCACACCTCGCTGCACGGCAAGGGCTTGCATGGCGGATTCGGTGGCGCTGAGGTTGGCCAGCAACAGGGCTTGCATTTCTGGCTCGGGCAAATCCTTGGCCATACCGATCAGGTTGCGGGGCTTGGGGAAATCGGCCCGCTTGTAAACGGCTTTCAGCAACGCCGCAGACTCCTGTGCCGTGAGCGGTTCAGTCGCGGGTGTTGCCCCACCTGCTTGAGTGCGGTGTCTCTCAGCCAGCATCAGGGCTTGGAGTTGATCGCGTTTGAAGGCCTCGCGCTCAAGCTCCAGACTGGCGGTGCCCACCACCGTCATTTTCAAGGCGGGACGCGCCAGCAGCGCTTCAGCCACTTTGTCCAACCCGGTTCGGGCCTCGGGTGTCAATGTGGCCGAACCCGGCGCAAAACTGACCATGCTGAGCTCGTCACCACCACCGCCAAACGCACTGGCGAGCAAAGAGAACGGCGCGGTGATGGCCTTCACCACCAGATTGACAATCAGCTTGAACACGATCGGTGCCAGCCGAAACTGGGGGTCATTCAAGGAACCGCTGACCGGCACATTGATGTCGATCACCCCATTGCGGTCAGCCAACAAGGCCACCGCCAGCTTGACCGGCAGGCTATTGGCGGCACCGGGCACCTGATCGCCGAACTTGAGCTGGTTGAGCACAATGTTGTTGCGGGCAGTGAGCTGCCCGTCGGACTGAACCTTGTAGGCCACATCGACACTGAGTTTGCCCCGTTCAATGCCGTAGCCTGCGTAGCGCACCGCGTAGGGCGACAGGGGCGCAAGTTCAAGGTCGCGCACACGGCCAGCGATGTCCAGCGCCACGGGTTTG
>JBIJDQ010000210.1:0-4870 GCA_044344025.1 Rhodoferax sp. | reverse complement strand
CACGCGCAGGTCGTGAAAACGGGGAGAGGTAGACATGTTGGGTTAGCAATTTGCTCGGTTAATAGGGTTTGAAGTAATCAAAGGGTTCCAGGCAACTCAGGCAGCGGTACAGCGCCTTGCAGGCGGTGGAGCCAAAGTGCGAGGTCTCGGTCGTGTTTTTTGAGCCACATTGCGGGCAAGTGACTGTCGCGCCTGCATCAAGCGCTCTTTTTTTTGATGCAAACTGAATCACATTGACACCCGCAGACGCACAGGCACTGGGGTGTGGCGGGGCAATGCCGTAAGCGCGCAACTTGTCGCGCCCCTCAGGGGTCATCCAATCGGTAGACCAGGCAGGGGCAATCTGGCTCACCACCCGGGCCGCCATGCCCGCTTGTGACAAGGCATTGACCACATCGTCTTCCATCTGGCCCATCGCCGGGCAACCACTGTAAGTGGGGGTGATCACCACCTCCAGGCCGCTGCTGGTCTGACGCACGGCACGCAAGATGCCCATTTCGCGCAGATTCACCACCGGAATCTCGGGGTCGGTGACCGACTCCAGCAGGTCCCAGACGGCAAAGTGCGCATCAGCGCTTTGTTTTCGCGCAATCGGCCCATCCGGCAAGGCCTGCGGCAAAGACGCAGCCTGACTTGGGGTAGCGTCGGTTTGCATCGCGTCTACCAGACGGCCTCAGGGTGGGCGCGGGCCAGGCTTTGCATCTCGGCCAGCACAAAACCCAGGTGCTCGGAGTGCACCCCGGTTTTGCCGGTTGACACATAACCACCCGCTGCCGGGCGCTTGAGTGTGGCCTCGGCCAAAGCCTCGTCTACCATGGTGTTCCAGGCGGCTTGAAGCGCCCGGGTGTCCACGCCCATGCCGGTCTTGATGGCGGCAGTTTCCATGGCGCTGGGCGTAAAGAACTCCTGGGTGTAAGGCATCAGGTGATCAATGGCGGCCTGCATCCTGGCGTGTGACTCGTCGGTGCCGTCACCCAGGCGAAGCATCCAGTCATGGGCGTGGCGCAGGTGGTAACTGGTTTCCTTGAGTGACTTGGCGGCAATCGCTGCCAGGTGGGCATCGGCAGAGGCTTTCAGCGCGTCCCATACCAGCACCATCAGGGCGCTGTAGAGAAAGTTGCGCGCAATCGTCACCGCGTAGTCCCGGTCACCACTGCTGGTGGGGGCCAGCGCGGTGCTGTGCGGCAGCTCCAGCATGGTGTAGTTTTTAAACTCCGGCACATCGCGAAAGTAGGCCAGCAGGTCTTCACTGGTCTTGCCGTCTTTGCGCACCGTGGCCACATGCTGGTACAGCAAACGCGCCTGACCAATCAGGTCCAGGCTGTTGTTGGCCAGTGCCAGGTCTTCTTCCAACACCGGGCCATGGCCGCACCACTGGGCGTTGCGTTGCCCCAGAATCACTGCGTTGTCAGCCAGGTGCAGCAAATAGTCTTGGTAATACGCAACCATTACATGTGCCCCACTTCGTCAGGAATGTCATAAAAGGTGGGGTGGCGGTAGATTTTGTCGGCCGCTGGCTCAAACATCGCGTCCTTGTCGTCCGGACTGCTGGCGGTGATGCTCTTGGAGGGCAGCACCCAGATGCTCACGCCTTCCTGGCGGCGGGTGTACACATCACGCGCCATTTGCAGGGCGTGCTGCGCGTCAGAGGCGTGCAGGCTGCCGCAGTGTTTGTGCTCAAGGCCTTGTTTGCTGCGGACAAATACTTCCCAGAGTGGCCAGTCTTTGAGTGCGGGGGTTGGGGTGGTGCTCATGCTGCTTCCTTGGTTTGTTCGGGTTGGTGTTTGCGGGCGTAAGCCAGGGCGGCGTCGCGCACCCATTGGCCATCGTTGTGGGCTTTGACACGGGTGGCCAGGCGCTCTTTGTTGCACGGGCCATTGCCGTTGACGGTGGCCCAGAACTCATCCCAGTCGATCTCGCCATGGTCATGGTGCTGGCGCTCTTCGTTCCATTTCAGCAACGGGTCAGGCAGGGTCACACCCAGCACATTGGCTTGTGGCACGGTGGCGTCGATGAACTTCTGGCGCAAATCGTCGTTGCTGATGCGTTTGATGCCCCAGCGCATGGCCTGCTCGCTGTGCGGGCTGTTGGCGTCTGGCGGGCCAAACATGGCCAGGCATTTCCACCAGAAGCGGTTCACCGAGTCCTGCACCATGGCACGCTGCTCGGCGGTGCCTTGCATCATGACCAGCAGGGCTTCATACCCCTGGCGCTGGTGAAAAGATTCCTCTTTGCACACGCGGATCATGGCGCGCGCATAGGGGCCGTAGCTACAGCGGCACAGCGGAATCTGGTTGCTGATGGCGGCACCGTCGACCAGCCAGCCAATCACCCCCACATCGGCCCAGTTGAGTGTGGGGTAGTTGAAGATGGAGCTGTATTTGGCTTTGCCACTGTGCAGGTCGGCCAGCATCTGGTCGCGGCCCATACCCAAGGTCTCGGCGGCGCTGTACAAGTACAGGCCATGACCCCCTTCGTCTTGTACCTTGGCAATCAGAATCGCCTTGCGTTTGAGGCTGGGGGCGCGGCTGATCCAGTTGCCCTCAGGCAACATGCCGACAATTTCGCTGTGGGCGTGCTGGCTGATCTGGCGGATCAAGGTTTTGCGGTAAGCCTCGGGCATCCAGTCTTGCGGCTCAATCTTGCCGTCGGCATCGATCTTCTGGTCAAAACGCGCCTGAGACTCGGGGTTTTCCAGCGACAGCGCTTTTGGGGGCGCTTTCTGGCCGGGGGTCTCTTGCACATTGAACGACTGTGTGTACATAAGTGCGTACTCCTGTGGGTTAAAAGAATGAATGTTCAGGTCTTGGTGACCGGCTTTGATTCGCTTGACAGCGCCACACCGGCAAGCCAGCCGGGTAGGCGCTTGTCCAAAAATGCTGCGACACCATCGCGCCCCTCGGGTGTGGCCCGTTGACGGGCAATACGCTGGGCGGTTTCTTCCAGCGTGGCACCGTCGATGGGGCGGCCCTTGATGGCCTCAATGAGTTCCTTGGCCGCCTTTTGTGCCGACGGCGCCCCTGCCAGCAGCGGCTCAATCAAGGCCGCCACACCGGCATCCAGGGCATCCACCGGGGTGACTTCACTGACCAGGCCGATGCTGAGCGCCCGCTCAGCACTGATGCGCTCGGCACTCTGAAAGTAGCGCAGTGCATGGCGCGGTCCGATGGCACGCAGCACATAGGGGCTGATCACCGCCGGGATGATGCCAAACTTGACCTCGGAAGTGGAAAACACCGCATCAAGGCTGGCCACCGCCATGTCACACGCGGCCGCCAGCCCAGTGCCACCGCCCAATGCCGCACCCTGAATGCGTGCAATGGTTGGCTTGGACAGGCCAGACAACACCTGCAACATGCGGGCAAAGCGACGGGCATCCTCCAGGTTGTCAGCCTCGCTGCCCTCGGCGGCGCGGCGCATCCAGTTGAGGTCAGCCCCGGCCGAGAAGTGTTTGCCGCGCCCGGCCAGCACCACCACGCGCACGCCGGGGTCACTGTCAAGCATCAGACAGGCGTTGCTCAGGTCGTCAATGAGTTGCTCGTTGAAGGCGTTGAACACCTCCGGGCGATTCATCCAGACCGTGGCGACCTGCTGGTTTTTTTCAATGTGAAGCGTGCTGTACATGGGGGTCCAATCAATCAACTCAAAACGGGCTTGGGCTTATTTGGCAATCGTCCAGTCGCCGTTCTTGATCTCCAGCATCAAAAACGCCGACAGGTCCAGGCCCATGTGGTCGGTGGCAGACATGTTGACCTTGCCACCCGTGCCAATGAAGCCTTTGGTGGCCTCAAGGGCGTCACGCACCTTGGCCTTGTCGGTGCCACCCGCACGTTTGATTGCGTCCACCGCCAGCATCAGGCCGTCATAGGCATGGCCGCCAAAAGATGACACGTCGGTCTTCCATTTGGCCGCAAAAGCCTTGGCATAGCCCTCGGCCACCGCCTTCTGGGGGTCATTGGCGGCCAGTTTGTCCGCCACCAACAGCGCCGCTGCCGGCAGGCGCACGCCCTCGGCGGCGGGGCCAGCCAGTTTGATGAACTCTTCAGAGGCCACACCATGCGCGTGGTACAGCGGCAAGTTCATGCCCAGCTGCTTGTAGCTTTTGGTGGCAATCGCCGGGCCCTGACCCAGACCAAAAATGAACAAAGCCTGCACACCAGGCACGTTGCGAATCTTGGTGAGCTGGGGGCTCATGTCGGTGTCTTTGGGGCCATAGGTTTCGTTGGCCACCAGCGTGATGCCGTATTTGGCGGCGACACCCTCGGTTTCTTTTTTGCCCGACTGGCCAAAACCGCTGGTCTCGGAGAACAGGGCCACTTTGGTCAAGCCGCGTTTTTTCATGTCTTCAAACACCTTTTCAGCGGCCATGCGGTCGGTGTGCGGCATCTTGAAAATCCACTTCTTGACCGGCTCCACAATCACCACCGCACCCGCCAAAGAGATGAAGGGCACGCCGGCTTTCTCAACCAGCGGCGCCATCGACATGGTGGCCCCGGTGGTGGTGCCACCGACGATGATGTCAACCTTGTCGTCGTCAATCAGGCGTTTGCCAAAGCCATTGGCTTTGCTGGCATCACTGCCATCGTCGTAGTGCACCAGCTCCAGTTGGCGGCCCAGCACGCCACCTTTTTTGTTGAGTTCTTCCACATACATTTGCATGGTTTTCAGCTCAGGGTCGCCCAAAAAGGCGGCCGGGCCGGTGACCGACAGTACCGAGCCAATCTTGATCGGATCAGCGGCCAAGGCCGCCAGGGTGCTCAGGGCCAAAGCCGTGCCAACTGCCAATTTTTTCAAAGTAAATTTCATGGTTTTGTCTCCTACAGGGTTAAAAAATCAGACTCTTTCAATCACCAGGGCAATGCCTTGCCCT
>JBIJDQ010000209.1:0-4879 GCA_044344025.1 Rhodoferax sp. | reverse complement strand
CACACGCCCGGATGTCATCACCGAGCGGGCACAACAGGTGCATGAACTCAAACGCATGGCCAACAAGGTTGAGGTGCGTGCCGCCATCCTGAAGGCGCACGAAATCCCCCACAAAAACACTTGGCGCAACCGGCGCTGGGCCGTGTTGCTGGCGGTGAACCTGTTTTTTACTGTGTCGTTCGCGCTGGATATCCAGATTCTGGAAGGGGCGCTGACGGCCTCGCGTTTTGTGGGCTTTCATCTGATTGACCTCAATTCGGCCTTGCAGGTCATGCTGGCGCACAAACACATCATCGTCAACCTGGTGATTGGCACCTCTACCGTACTGGCCATCTGGATGCTGCTGGGTGGGCGAACCTTTTGCTCCTGGGTCTGCCCTTACCACTTTGTGGCGGAATTTGCTGAAAAATTGCATTTGTGGATGGCCAAGAAAAAACTGGTGTCTGACCAGGCCATGAGCCGGGGTCTGCGCACCTATTTCTGGGTGGTCTTTGCCCTGGCCGCATTGGGCACCGGCTACACCGTGTTTGAGGCGATTTCCCCCACCGGCATCTTGTCGCGGGCACTGATCTACGGCCCTGGCCTGGCTTTGTTGTGGGTCGCCGCACTGCTGCTGTTTGAAGTGACTTTTTCGCGCCGGGCCTGGTGCCGTTATGCCTGCCCGATTGGCCTCACCTATGGGGTGGTTGGTATTGTTTCGCCGGTGCGCATCAAATACACGCTGGATGGCTGCTTTCATGAAGGCGACTGCAAAAAAGTGTGCCTCGTGCCTCATGTGCTGGAGACAGTCATCAAAGGCCGGGCTGTAGACACCGAAGTGGCCATCGGGCCCGACTGCACCCGTTGCGGCGCGTGTGTCGACACCTGCCCTACGGGCTCGCTCAAATTTGACATCAAGGGGCTGTCCAAACTCATGTGAGTCACCCCATTGGGGTGTTGACGCTGCTTCACACACAGGAATATTCAGTGATTCGTTTCAATAAAGTCAGTAAATCCTTCCGGCGCGTCCAGATTCTGGACGGAATCGACATGAAGGTGTCCCTGGGCGAACGTGTCGCCCTGATTGGCTCCAACGGGGCTGGCAAAACCACCCTGATACGCTGCCTGCTGGGTGAATACACACACGAGGGTGAGGTGTTGATCCAGGGCCAAAACCCCAGACTGCAACGCACCGAAGTGCTTGGGCTGATTGGCTTTGTGCCGCAATTGCCACCCCCTTTGAAAATGCCGGTGGGCCAGTTGATCGGGTTTTCTGCCGCCTTGTGCAACACCGCGCCCGAGCGCATGTTTGACATTGCCAGCCGCCTGGGGCTGGAGATGAACGGCATTTTGTCGCGACCCTTCAACAAGCTCTCTGGCGGCATGAAGCAAAAGCTGCTGATTGCCATTGCCCTGGGCCGAGATGCCAAAGTGCTGGTGATGGATGAGCCTGCCGCCAACCTGGACCCGCAAGCGCGCAAGATATTTTTTGAGTTGCTGGAAGAGCGTGCACAAAATGCCACCATGCTGATTTCCAGCCACCGCATCAACGAGGTGTCCGCACTGGTGAACCGCGTGGTCGAACTCGATATGGGTCGGGTGGTGCTCGACGAGAGCATTTCTGAAAACGTCACCTTGACCGGCATGCTGACCGGTCGTGTGGTATCTCGCCAGCCTGAACCGGCCTTGGCAAAAGCATTGCAGCAATGGAATTTCCGCGCGCTTGACGAGGCAGAAACCGAGTGGACGGGCGAAGTGGCCGGACCAGACCGCTTGCGCTTTCTTGGCATGGTGTCGCGCTACGTGGCGGTGGTCAGCCACGTGTCACTCACGGAAACCAAAACATGAAACGACGCACGCTGCTGGCGCGCGGCCTGGCCTGGACCCCCTTCACAACCTTGCTTGTTGCCTGTAGTGATGAGGGCACCTGGCCTGAGGGCATGCTGCCCTTCAAATGGGACCGGGATGTGTGTCTGCGCTGCGGCATGGCCATCTCCGACAAACGTTTTCCAGCGCAGATTCGCGGTGGCCCGAAAAATACCGCGCTGAAATTCGACGACATCGGCTGCGCCAGCACCTGGTACGACGAAAAACGCAAGGAACATCCCTGGATGCCTGACGCTACCACCCGTTTTTGGGTGGCCGACTTTACGGGCAAAGGCGACAAGTGGCTCGATGCCCGCAGCGCTTATTACCTCAGCGGCAAAACTTCGCCCATGGGTTACAACTATGCTGCCTTTGCAGAGGCCCAGCCTGGCGCTCTCAATTTTGAGGTCATGAGCCAAATCACGGCCAGCATGTGGCCCGCCAACTGCTTGCCTGGGTCTACCGTTGACCACCCGATTTACAGTGCGGCCAGCGCCCCAAAATAACTTGCAACTGACACCATGAAACAACTCTGGCTGACTGCCAAACTCGATATTGTTGAATCCGTGCGAGCCCGCTGGTTCCTGATTTACACCCTGGTGTTTGGGGGCATCGTGGCGCTACTCTTTTTGTTTGGACTGACCGAATCCCGTGTGCTGGGTTTCATCGGCCTGTCGCGCCTGTTGGTGACTTACATTCAATTGACCATGGCCATTTTGCCGATCTTTGTTTTGATCACCACGGTGCGCTCGGTGGCGGGTGACCGTGAAGCCGGGGTTTATGAGTACCTGCTGTCACTGCCGGTGTCGCTGGCAGCCTGGTTCTGGGGCAAGATCGTGGGGCGCTACATCGTTATCTTCCTGCCGGTATTTGGTGCCATGGTATTGGCGGTGCTGATTGCTTTGGTACAAGGCATTGAGGTGCCCTGGGGTATCTTTTCTTACTACACAGCCTTGCTGGCGGTGATGGCGGCCTGCTTTTTAGGCATTGGCATGCTGATCTCGTCACTTGCGCGCAGCACCGACATGGCGCAGGGAGCGGCCTTTCTGGTCTGGCTCACGTTCTTACTGTTCCTTGATCTGATTTTGCTGGGTGTCATGATTCAAGGCAAGATTTCACCCGAGTTGGCAGTGAGCTTGGCTTTGGCTAACCCCTTGCAGGTGTTTCGCACAGCCGCACTGGCCATGTTTGACCCACAACTGATCGTTTTGGGACCCTCGGCCTACGTGATACTCGACTTGTTTGGTGCCTTTGGCTACAAGGTGTTTGCCTTGGTGTACCCCCTTGCGCTGGGCGTGGCATCCGCCTTCACCGGCTTTGTGCTGTTTCGCCGTGGGGACTTGCCTTGAAGCACCACATGGCCTGGCCTTCTCTGCTGGCCTTGCTGCTGGCCTGCGCATGCCCACTTTCGCAGGCGCAGACCAAGGCAGTGATTCAAGGCGGGTTAACGATTGAAGAACCCGCACGCCTTAGCACCGCCACCCTCTTTGCCGCCACGCTGTACGACCTGGATAACCGGCCCGTGCTGTTCGCGAGTCATCGCGGACGGCCCATGATCATCAATTTCTGGGCGCGCTGGTGTCCGCCCTGCCGTGTAGAAATCCCCGAACTCGTTGCGACACAAGAGAGGAAAACCGGGGTTGACATCATCGGAATCAACATCGAGACCGATCCCGCTCCTGTGCGGGATTTTGGTCGCGCTTATGACATCAACTACCCAGTGCTACTTACCCGTGCGGCAGGCATCGACCTGATGCGCTCACTTGGTAATACCAAGGCGGTTCTTCCATTCACCGTCGTGCTCAACAAGCAAGGTGAGTTGGTGTCCAGCCGCATGGGGCTTATGACTCGCGCGCAGCTTGACGCTGCGGTTGAACGTGCACTGCGCTGAGTCCATGCAAGACAGACCCTCCATTGATCTGAGTTTCGGCAAAGAATCCGTCAGCAGTGACGAGCGCCGAGCCCGTATTCGCACGGTTTTTACTGCCGTAGCACCCCGCTACGACTTGATGAATGACCTGATGAGCATGGGCATCCACCGCCTTTGGAAGCGCAAATTGGCCCGGCGCATGGCAGGAATTTTGGGCCGCGTGGTCGATTTGGCCGGGGGCACAGGCGATGTCGCCCGATTGCTACAAGGCCCTGGCCGCGAGGTGGTGGTGTGCGACCCCAGTCTTGCCATGATGCAAGTAGGACAGAAGCGCCCGGGTAATGAACGCTTGCAGTGGCTAGCCGGTGAAGCCGAAAAGCTACCCTTGCCCGATGCCAGTGTCGATTTGCTCAGCGTTTCATTCGGGCTGCGCAACGCCACAGAATTAGCGACAGCATTAACCGAGGTGATGCGCGTCCTCAAACCCGGCGGTCGTTTTGTCTGTTTGGAGTTTTCAAGACCTGCGGCTTGGTTGGCTCCGTTTTACGACCTGTACTCTTTTTTTGTTATTCCGCGTCTGGGTGCCGCAGTCGCTGGTGAACCCCTGGCCTACCAGTACCTGATCGAATCCATCCGCCGCTTTCCGGACCAACGTGGTTTTGCCACGCTAATGCAGCAAGCCGGTTTTGCCGATGTGCACTGGGAAAACGTCTCGTTTGGTATTGCCTGCTTGCATTTTGGATCACGTCCCCATGGCATTTGAATCCCACGCTGAATCACTGAACTTGTCGGCAACAAGCCTTAGGGTCTGGTGGACTGCCATACGTCCGCGCACCTTGAGCATTGCCGTGGCCCCCGTACTGCTCGGTACTGCTCTTGCCTGGGCCGATGGAAGCGGTCAGCACTGGCCCGTGCTTTTGGCCGCTTTAGCCTGCGCGCTACTGATTCAAATTGGCACCAATTTGCACAACGATGTGATTGATTTCGAGCGGGGCAATGACCAATCCGACCGCATTGGCCCGCTTCGCGTGACCGCTGCCGGGTGGGTTAGCGCCAGCACCATGCACCGCGCCACGATTTTTTGCTATGGCTTGGCACTGCTCATCGGCGTGTACCTTGTGGACCAAGGCGGCTTGCCAATTTTACTGGCGGGTGTTGCTTCCC
>JBIJDQ010000208.1:0-4885 GCA_044344025.1 Rhodoferax sp. | reverse complement strand
CCAGCAGAATCCAGAGCACCAGAACAGTCAGGGTTCCGATCAGCAAATTCACAATGATGTGCTTGTGCGCCAGCATCACCTGCAACGCCGAGTTCAGATCGATCAGGTGAAATCCGATAAACCGCGAGGCGGTCAAAGAACCTTCCAGAATCTGGATATCGAAGCCAAACGAAACGACGAAAAACAGGTTGATCGCGATGAGGAAAGCCCAGCGCCGGTTGCGCCAGGTGTTGCCGTGAGGCGTCTTGTGCGCCAGCATGATGGCTGCACGGACCTCGGTCTTGTTGGCCATGCGTTTGAGTTCATGGACTTGCTGGGCGCGCTCGGTAATTTCAACCGGCTTCTTGGGTTCACGCCCAAACAGTATTCCGATTTGCTCGAAAAAACGCTGGCGGTGCAGATCGCTCATACTTTCCACTCCTCGCGCGCTTCCACCACGATGCAGGGTTGCTCGGTCGGACACACCATCTCGCATACGCCGCAGCCCACGCAGGGCTCATGGACAATGGGCTGGTTGCGGCGGCGCCCGTCACTGCCAGTGAAAGTTTCTATCGAAATGGCGCCCTTTACAGGACATTCCGTGACGCACAAATTGCACTCGGGAACGTCATAGGGGTGGTCGGCAATTGGGATGGGCTTCCAGCGGTCCACCGACATATAGCGCATGCGCCCGGTGAATAATGGCCCCCGTGTTTGACCCTTGAACCCTTTACCTTGAACAGCAAGGCATGATTCTGGTCGCACCAACCTGGCCACGCCCATGCGCTCCTTCAAATTCAGCGTTGGCTCCTGATCTTTCTCCTTGGCCAGTAAAACGGGTTTGGCCGCTAGCACTGCACCTGCGCGTACTGGAAGAAATGAGGGTTTGATGTAAGCGAGAGAGCCGGTAGGGCACGCGAGGATGCATTGGACCGCATCGCACGAAAAATCGCACGCCTGCTGACGGGCATCGATATAGGGCACGCCCACACCAAACCCATCCACCAGGTCCGCCAGTTTGATGGCCTGCACAGGACACACCTGCACGCACTGCCCACACTTGATGCAAGAGCCTAATAGATCTTTTTCATCCAGCGCCCCTGGTGGTCGAAGTCGCTTCTTCTGTGCGTACGCCAGCGGCAGATAACCCGAAATTGCTGCGCCAAAGACGCCACCGGCCAGTAGAACGGAGCGCATCCAGCGGCGCCGGTCCTGTCGGGTCATTTTCGACTTGGTGACCTTTACCGGACGGTCAGGCTTGGGGAGTTCGCTGTCAGTCATCCTAAAACCCAGTTTGGTTTGACGAACTTCGGAACGGCATCCTTCAGCGTCAACTCAGGCGATGAGAAAGGTGCCAGGCGTTCCAGAAAATCAAGCAGCTCCAGCACCGGAGCGGTCTTGAAGAATCGAGCCATGGGAAGTTCGATCCAGATTTGGTCCGCATAGGCGTACAGCTCATAAGGTGTGTCGCCGGTTCCATTCAGATCACGGTCAAAGCCCTTGTAATCGTCCCAGAAGTTACCACTCCATTCGTTGAGGCCAGCCTTGCCTCGCCCGGCCTGAACCACGTTGGTGAGATTGCCTTCAAATATGTTGTCCGTCAGCACATTGCCGCCCAGTTCGCTGGTGAATTGCACGGCAATGCCATTGAACGCAAAGCGGTTGTTCTTGACCCATATCTTGCTGTCGGGTTGAAATGGCGATAGGTCGGAGCCAATGCCAATGGCACAGTAAATGACTTCGTTGCCTTCAATCAACGTGTTGCTGGCTTCCTTGAAGCCAATCGCCATACCGGTAGCTCCCGTGGCGTGCGAAATCAGGTTGTGCCGCAGTACGCCACCTTCGGTGTACATGAAATACACGCCCACCGCGTTGTCGTAAAAACGGTTGTACTCCACGATGTTGTCACGGGCGAACATGAAATGTATGGAGTAACGACTGCGGGTGCCAACGTTCCGCCGGTAAATGTTGTCATTGGAGTACCACGCCACCATGTCGCGGGAATCGGATATTTCGTTGCCCTCGACCAGATTGCGGTGGCTGTACCACAGGCGCAAGCCGTCACCACGCACACCCAGATCCACCGGCTTAGAACGGACCTTGTTTTTGCGAAGGACGTTGTCGTTCGACTGCTTCAGGTCAATGCCGAACAGGCAGTTGTCAATGACCAGGCTTTCCAAAACATTGCGGTGGCCACGCACGTCCAGACAGGAGTCGTCCGTGTCATGGGAATCGCCGGAGCCAGTTAAATGCAGTCCGCGAAGGATTACGCCATCGGCTTGAACCGAAAAGACGGTGCCGCGGTCGCCAGAGTCAATAGTGACGACCCCAGCACCCTCAATCGTCAGAGGCTTGGTCAGCACCACAGGCCCCGCATAAGATCCTGGCGGCGGACGCAAAACATCACCGGGTTTGGCCGCATCCACAAGTGCCTGAAACGGCTTCAGTCCGTGCACCCGCTTGTCACGCTCGTATAAGGGGAAAGTGGGCTTGGGACGGTCCACGCCCACTCTGGGCGCCGTCGAAAGATCTGCCGTTGCTCCCAGCGCGGGAGTGCGATTTGTATCGTCGTCGGTGTCGGTTGTCCGCGCCACCAACACACTGGTCAATCCCAGCAAAAAAGCAGGAACGATCAACCAGCGCTTGATCCGCATACTATGCCCCAAGACTTTGGTCGGCGTCACGCAACTGGCGCCGACGCATCAGCATCGCCAATGTCAGGCAGACAAAAACCACCATCAGCAAACCATAGCCCCAATAAGGGTATGAGTAAGTAGAAAACTGCGCCACCTTGCCTTCGCCAAACAAA
This sequence comes from Rhodoferax sp., assembly GCA_044344025.1. GTDB lineage: Bacteria > Pseudomonadota > Gammaproteobacteria > Burkholderiales > Burkholderiaceae_C > Rhodoferax. Next base: position 2,097 of record JBIJDQ010000208.1, on the reverse strand, counting down.
GTTGGCATGAATGGTTTGACGGTGAACGCACCCCAGGAATGCATGTTGTGCCCGAAGAACCACAACCAACCGGCGTATTCAATCAAGAAATACAAGGGCAACAAACTGGGAATGAGTGCCAACAGCAGCACAAACCGTTTGAACTTGGCGACCCCGACAACCACAACCACCATCGCAGTAATGAGCCCCCCGATCGCGAGCTGGCTATACAGATATACGTTGTCACCCCACACTTTGATGCGGGCCGGTTCGTTGAAAAAGGTAGCCGCTTCGGCCATGTAGTACTTCACGTGCTCTGCAAGATGTCCCAACGCAAATTGGTGAACCAGCGTCCACACCGCGACAGCCGCAAAGCCCGTTGACAGAACCATCAGTCGCTTCTTGCCCTCAGGAGCCATGAATCCCAGCAACATGACGGCAAAGAAACCAAAAAAGAACTTGGCCAATGGCTTCTCGACGGGCGCACCAGTGGCAATGGGAAACATGCCTACGTAATGGTTGATTGTGTTCATCTCGTGAACGCAATCCAGACCCGCCGCGCCTTTATTGACGTCCTTTTTGGCGTCCAGAATCGGGTTGTAGCGCTCTGTATCGTGCCCCAAGTCGGCCTGCAGTGTTTCTGATCCCATGCGCGTATTGGCACCCACCGCGCTGCATCCATTTTTCACCACGTCAAAGTGAAAATGGATACGAATCCCATCCGGAAAGGCGTCTTTGGGATAGTTGGGCGCGGTGAGTGAAACCCACCAGATTGGCGCAAAAAAGGCGCTGATCATGGCCACCAGGGCAACCAGGGTGAGGATATTGATCAGGCGATTTTGTTTGGTCTGGTCTTGCATGTCGTTGGCTTACTTTTTCTTGACGGGCTTTGCAGGACCGGCTTTACACATGGAGCCGGGCATGGTCAGGCTGGCCTGGTAAGCCGAGATGGCGATTAACTGCTTGTTGTCGTATTTTTTTATGATCTTGACCATGTCCGGGTTCGCATTGCGGCGATGTCCGTCACGAATTTCTGTCATCTGGCGCAGCAGGTACTTGTAGTGTTGGCCCGCCAATACGGGGTAAAACTTGTCTTTGACACCTTCACCGTTCTTCAGGTGGCATTCCACGCATTCTTTTTCGTACATGGCTTTGCCTTCGGCAATCTGCGCGGCAGCATCCGGACCTTCATATTTGCCATGGTCGACTGGAATACAAAGGCTCTCGATGTACGCGGACACGTTTGCCAACTCTTGGGCATCCACCATTTCCTTGGCAAATGGGTACATGGTGGGGTTGTCGCGCAAGCCAGCGCGGATGTCAGCCATTTGCTTGATCAGCACTGTCGAGTGTTGGCCGGCAAGTTGCGGAAAGGTGCCGTCCGGGCGACCAGCACCATTGGGCAGGTGGCAGGCTCCGCAGACCTCATAACCTTCCTTGCCCTCCTTCGCAACGCCCTTTAGCTTGAGCGCCTCGATTTTTTCCCCCTCTTGTGCGTTCCATTTGTAATCTTTCGACTCGATACCCGATTGCTTGGCAGCAGGCGGTCCAGCCAGGGTGAGCGGTGGGGCCAAAGCCAGCGCGAATGCAAGTGCAATAATTTTTTTCATATCAGTTACCTCGAATATTTGGAAACAGCCGGTTTATTTCACTTTGGACAGATAAAGAGCCATCTCCTTGATGTCCTTGTCCGTCACAAGCTCCACCCCTTCAGGATTGACCATGACTCCTTTCATGGCGGCACTACTCCCGTTCGCCCGTGCGCCGCTTTTGATGTCACGCATTTGTTGCTCCATGTACGCAGCGTTTTGTCCTGCGAGCTTGGGATAAGTCGGCGTCAGCGCCTTTTTGCCTTCTTTGCCGTGGCACGCGATGCAGGTTTTTTCCGCGTACAGCGCAGCGCCATCCGCCACCGCCGCACCGGATGCGAACGCCAGCAGCGTGGCCATTAATAAGAATTTCGTCTTCATGGTTTTCCTTGAATGAACTACAGGTTGAGTACCCATGGCACTCAACCCGCAACTATGGTCTTTGTGAAAAAAAGCTCAAATGAACTGCATTAAGTTATTTGACTTTCTTCGCGCCGTTTTGCTCAAGGAAGGTCTTGGCCCGCAAGCC